>DATJXN010000119.1 GCA_035500095.1 Candidatus Binataceae bacterium | reverse complement strand
CGCCGGCATCCGCCGCGCCGGGCGATTGGGGGAGTGCCGAACCTGCCGGCGCCTGCGCGCGGACTTCGGCCGCGCGCAGCGCCGCGAGCTGGCACGCCAGCTCGCGTATCAGCGCGAGCCCGGCCGCCCCCGGGCATTCGGCAAGCTCGATTACCGGCGCTCCGACGCGCCGGCGCACGAGCTCGAGCGCGCGCCGCTCTCCCACGGCGCGCTTGAGTTCATCCTGGGCAAGCGCGGCAAGGCCGTCGCGAAGTGCCGGCGCGGCGCGCAGTGCCGGACGGCGCGTCAGCCGCGCGACGGCCGCCGCGTCGAAACGCGGCCGGCGCGTGCGGTTGAAGATCAACGCGGCAACATCGAGGCCGAGGCTTTTGAGCGCGGCGTGCGTCTCCAGCGTTTCGCCGATCGCGAGCGGCTCAGACGAGGTCACAAGCACCACGCCGCATCGCGCGGGATCGCGGAGCAAGCGGGCGACCCGATCGGCGAGGCCTCCGACAATCCCGGCGCCGAACATCTCACGCGCGACTAACGGCATCCGCAGCACGCTCATCGCCTGGCCCGACGCCGGAGCATCGAGCACGATCATGTCCCACGGCGGCGAGGGCGGCCGGTACTCGAGTTCGTGGTAGATCTTCCCGGCCATGATCAGCTCGCGCAAACCCGGCGCGGCTTCGACGAAGTAGCGGTATGCGCCGCTGTTGACGACCGCTTTGAGCATCGCGCGGCCGGGCACCACGGTCGTGAGATATTCCTCGAGTTGATGGGCCCCGTCGAGAATTACGGTCCAGAGGCCGGGCCCGGCTTCCACCGGGTCGAGAGCGGGCTTGCTGCCGATCGCGGTTGCGAGCGCGCCTAGCCGGTCGTATTCCATCGCGAGCACGCGGGACGACGCGCCCGCGCGCATCATCGCAAGCGCGCCGCTCACGCTCGTGCGCCCGACGCCGCCCTTGCCGACCACAATGAGCGCGCGGCGTCTAAACAACTCGTCGATCATGTACGCGCTTGCATCCACAGATCTGTATCTACCGGTTTGCATTCGCGGACTCGCCGCTATGGCTTCGCACCGAGGATTCGCCGGCGCAATCCGCGCAACCCGATCAGAGGAAGCGGCGGCCCTGGCGCTCGTCGGGAAGATCTAGGCCGAGCGCGAGGAGTTTGCGATCGACATATTCCTTGTACGCCGCGCGGATTTCCGAATTGCCCACGCTCTTCAGGCCCCACTGGATAAACCGCGGCGTGTTGGGCGAATCGGAGCGCCCGAACATATCGAGCGCCGCCGAGTACCATTTCGGCAGTAACGCCTGGGCGAGCGCCCGGCCGCGGCGCTCGGCGCAGATCGCGCTCAGAAAATAGTAGCCCATCTCGGAGTGACCGAACTCGTCGCGCTCGACCGTGCGCGAAATTTTGCGCAGCGGCACATAGCTCGACTCGCGCCAGTCGCGGGCATGGAAAGCGCCGTTGAGATCGATCAGGAAGTGGAAGAATGCGTCGTCGGCCCAGGTGTCCTTGGGCAGATGGAACGCGTAGTGCGCGTAGGGCACGTCGCGGAGCGCGAAGTCCGAATCGAGGCCGACGGCGATCCGATGGAACATGATCGCGTGCTTGAGTTCTTCGGCCAGATATTCCGACTTGATGAGCCGCGCCGCTGGATCGGGCGCGAACGTCTCCGCCGCCTCGATACACGTGCCCATCAGGCCCAAAAAGCTCTTGTTGCCCGCGCGCTCGCCTTCGTGACGCAGCATCTTCATCAGCAGCGCGCGACAATCCTCGGGCAGTTCGTCGCCCTCGTCGAAGTTATGCTCGGGACGATCGACCTTGCAGGAGAGGTCGGGCAGCGGATCGCCCTGCGCGTAAATATCCGTCCAGAACGGCCAGAGCCCGCCGCCACGGACCCGTTCGCCGCGTTCGGCGCGGCCGCCGCTTTCGTCATGCGTAATATCTTCCAGAGCGATGTCTTCCGAACCGTGCGAGGTCAAATCGCCAGGTGCCATATTCCGATACCTCTCCCGCGGCTGCTCGCTTGAATCTAGCCCGGCGCGCTCGTCTTACGCAAAACGGGCTCTGGCCGCAGCGGCGCGCGCGGGATCGATCGCGCCGGCGCGTTCGGCCTGAAAGCCGCAAACGCATCCGGCGAGCCCGGCTGCGTAAAGATCCATTTCGCCGTCGGCCAGTTCGCGCGCCATCCCGGGCAACAGCTTGTCGCCGACGCATCCGAGCGCCGCGCCGCATCGCGCGCATCGGAGCCGGTAGTAGGTGCCGTAAGTGGCAACGCCCTCGACCGCCATACCCAGCGGTTCGTAGGCGGCGCGGATTTCATCCAGGATTGCGCTCATCGAAGTTCTGCGGCTTAGAAGCCGCCTCCCGCTTTCTTTTCGCCGGCCGCGCGCGCGAGCCTGGCCACGATGTCCGCGCGCAAATCCTTCTTGGAGATCTTGCCGACCGCGGTTATCGGAAACCGCTCGACGATTTCGAGCCGCTCGGGAATCTTGAAGCGGGCGATGCGGCGCGCCTCGAGATGGCGCGCGAGCTCCGCGAAGGTCAGGCTCTGCCCCGCGCGCAGCACCACGTACGCGCAGGCGCGCTCGCCCATCACCTCGTCGGGCATCGCGACGATCGCCGCATTGGCGACCGCAGGATGCGACAGCACGAGGTCTTCCATTTCCTCGGCGCTGATTTTCTCGCCCCCCCGATTGATCACGTCTTTGCGCCGTCCTTCGATGACCAGGTTGCCGCTCGGATGCATCATCACGAGATCGCCGGTGCGGTAGAAGCCGTCGGGGGTGAACGCGCCGCGGTTGTGCTCTTCGGCGCGGTAGTAGCCGCGCGGCGTGTAGGGCCCGCGGCACAGCAGCTCGCCGACTTCGCCCGGCGCGACCTCGCGGCCGTCGTCGCCGACGATGCGCAGCTCGTCGTGCTCGCAAATCGGGCGGCCCTGGGTGTTGACGATCACTTCTTCCGGATCGCCGCGCCGAGTCGAACAACACAGCCCCTCGGCCATCCCGTAAACCTGCGTCACCACCGGGCCGATTTCGCTGAGGATACGCCGCGCGGGCTCGGGATTGAGCCGCTGGCCGCCGACCGCCATCGATCGCAGCGAGGAGAAATCCGTCCGCTTAAAGCGCGGATCGTTGAGCCAGCTCACCGCCATCGCGGGCACCGCGCAAATCCAGGTCACGCGCTCGCGCTCGATCAGCGGGAAGACCGTCTCGGCTTCGGGCGACGGTGCAAGCACGATTTTGGCGCCCATCAGGATTCCCGATTGCACCGCGGCGAGCAGCGGAAAGTTGTGCATCATCGGGATCGCGATCAGCGCGACACCGTCGCGTTCGAAGCCCAGACATTCGGCCAGGCGTAGCGAATTGTAGAGATAGTCGTCGTGCGTGCGCGGGATCACCTTCGGCAGCCCCGTGCTGCCGCCCGAAAGCTGGAACACTGCGATTTCGCCGGCGCGAGGGCGAAGCTGCGTGAGCGCCGAGGGCGCGATCCGTTCTTCGATCGGATCGTCGAGCAGGTCCCCGAGCAGCGTCATCCGGGCCTCCGCGCGCGCACCCCTCACGAACACCTCGCGCATCGACGGCAGGGAGGGGCGCAACTCGGCCGCCATCCCGACGTAGTCGAAGCGCCGGTACTCGGCCGGGATGAGCCATGCGCAGGCGTCGGTGAAGCGCGCAAGATGGCCGATCTCGGTGTGGCGATGGGCCGGTAGCGTCGCGACCGGAATCGCGCCGGTCTTCAGACAGGCGAAATACGCGGCGACGCATTCGAAACTGTTGGGCAACTGAAAGATCACGCGCCGGCCGTAGGCGACGCCGCGCTCCGCGAAATGAAGCGCCAGCCGCTCGACCGCCGCGCCCAGCTCTCGATAGGTGACGCGCCGTTCGCCGTCCACCACGGCCAGGCGCGCCGCGTTCTCGGCGACCGAGCGGTCGAAGCGATCGCCGATCGGCTCGCCGCGCCAGTAGCCCAGCTTTCGATAGAGCTCCGCGGCCGGCTCCGGCCACGGCACCACGCCTTCGAGCATCAAGAGTCCTGCCGCCTTTCGCGGGGAGCTGCAGGCGCGGCAATCCCGGTCATCTTCAACTTAAAGTATCGCTTTCAGATACCTATTCCGGCTGCCGCCGTGGCCCTCTCGCGCACTCTTTCTAGCTCACCAGCGAGTCCACGCGAAAGCCTTGGACGAATGAGCGTCAGAGCGCCGCGGACACCGCCGCGAGCACGGGCGCGCGGCCTACCACCGCAACAGGTTGGCGCCCCAGGTAAGCCCGCCGCCGCACGCGTTGAGCATCACCAGGTCGTTGTCGTGGATGCGGTTGGCTTCGAGCGCTTCGTCGAGCGCGATTGGCACCGACGCCGCCGAGGTGTTGCCGTAGCGATCGATATTGGTAAAGACCTTTTCATGCGGGACGCCCAGGCGTTCGGCAACCGCGTTAAGGATGCGGATGTTGGCCTGGTGAGGAACGATCAGCGAGACGTCGGCGATGCTGATGCCGGCGCGCTCGGCCACTTTCTGCGTAACGTCAGCCATCGAGCGCACCGCGAGCTTGAACAACTCCGGTCCTTTCATCTTGATCGCATCGTCAGGCGAGCGCCGCACCTCGGAGTCGAGCGTCGCGCGCACCCCCGTCGATCGCACGGAGAGCAGGTGCCAGTACTCGCCCGAGGAGCGCAGCAGGCTCGCAAGGACGCCGCGCGGCCCCGGCTCGGAAACCATCACCGCCGCCCCGGCGCCGTCGCCGAACAGCACGGAGACCGCGCGATCGTTCCAGTCGACCATCGTCGAGAGCGCGTCGGTGCCGACCAGCAGAACGCGCGAGTAATCGCCCGCGCGCATTGCGTTGTCGGCCACGCTCAGCGCATAGACGAAACCCGAGCACGCCGCGGCGACGTCGTAGGCCGGAATCGTATCGAGCCCGAGGCGATGCTGGAGCTGGCACGCGAACGAGGGAAAGCCGTATTCGGAGGAGACCGTGCCGACGATGATCGCGTCGAGCTCGGCGGGCCGGATGCCGGCACGCTGGAGGGCGGTGGTGCTCGCAGCGGCGGCGATATCGACCAGTGACTCGCCGCTCGACATCACGTAGCGCCGGGCGATCCCGGTGCGGGTGCGCACCCACTCGTCGGAGGTGTCGACGATCCGCGCAAGATCATGATTGCTGACCGCGGTGCGCGGCAACGCGCGTCCGGTCGCGACGATTCGCGATCCCATCGTGTTACTTCCCGCTAAGCTCGACCGCCGGCTTGAAAGCCAGCGTCGTGTTGGTACCGCCGAAGCCGAATGAATTGTTCAGCGCGATGCGAATCTTAGCGGGCCGCGGCCGATTGGGCACGTAGTCGAGATCGCATTCGGGGTCGGGATGTTCGTAGTTGATCGTCGGCGGCACCATCCCGCGCCCGATCGCCAGCACCGTGTAAACCGACTCGATCGCGCCGGCTGCACCGAGCGTATGGCCGGTCATCGACTTGGTCGAACTCACCGCGATCTTGGCCGCGCGTTCGCCGAAGACGCGTTTGATCGCCTGGGTCTCGGCGGTGTCGCCCTGCGGCGTGGAGGTGCCGTGCGCGTTGATGTAATCGACCTGATTGAGGTCAAGCTCACCGTCCTGCAGACACAGCATCATGCAGCGCGCGGCGCCCTGTCCCTCGGGCGAAGGTGAGGTCATGTGATAGGCGTCGCCGTTGGCGGCGTAGCCGGCGATCTCGGCCAGGATATTGGCGCCGCGCGCGAGCGCGGCCTCGCGCTCCTCGAGGATCAGCGCCGCTGCGCCCTCGGACATCACGAAGCCGTCGCGTTCCGCGTCGAAGGGACGGCTGGCGGCCTCGGGCGCATCGTTACGCGTGGACAGCGCGCGCATCGCGATGAAGCCGCCGATGCCGAGCGAGGTCAGCGCGGCTTCGGCCCCGCCGGTGATCGCGGCGTCGATATAGCCGTCGCGGATCATGCGGTAGGCCTCGCCCACGGCGTGGCTGCCCGAGGCGCAGGCGCTGGTGGTGGCGAGGTTGATGCCGCGCGCGCCGTAGCGGATCGCGATCTGTCCGGGCGCCAGGTTGCTGATGAGCTTGGGGATAAAAAACGGCGTGATCCGCTTTAGCCGGGTGTCGAGAAACAGCAGATGGTTTTCTTCGATCGTCAGCAGCCCGCCGATGCCCACTCCCACCAGCACGCCGATGCGGTCTGCGTTGCTGTCGTCGATCTTGAGCGCCGACTGGCGCATCGCCTGCTCCGCCGCGCCCACCGCGTACTGGATGAAGAGGTCCATCTTCTTGACGTCCTTCTTCTCGATCCAGTCGTGGGGATCGAAGTCGCGCACTTCGCCCGCGATGCGGGCGGCGAAGTCGGAAACGTCGAAGCGGGTTACCGGACCGATGCCCGAGCGACCGGCCATCAATGCTTCCCAGTTCTTTTCGATTCCCGTGCCCAGCGGCGTGACCAGGCCCAGGCCGGTTATCACCACGCGGCGATCGCCGATGCGTCTCATCTAAGCGCGATGCTCCTAAGGAGGTCGTTGTAACGTTCAATCTTGTATCAAAAGCAGCGCCAGTTCTATATCACCGGCGCGCGGCGCCATCGACAGCTCTATCGACAATCAATAGACAGGCTGCGCGGCTGGTCCACGGAACTCGATTCCGCCGATTTTCGCGAGCCGCCGCGGCGCAGGCTTTCGCTTTCCTTGCAACGCGAGCGTAATGAGGTGAAAAATTGAGTGGTGGCGCTCTCCGACGACACATCGCTCAACGCCTTCATCAGACTCGCGGACAACCTGGGCGAACTCGAAGTCACCATCGGAGAGCGGGCGCGGCCGGCCGTCGCGGAACTCCGCCAGCGCCTGCGCGCCGCCGTGGCCAGCCGCGAGCGCGGCGACCTGGCGGATTCCTTGGAACAGCTGAGGAGCGCGATGGAGCGCCTGGCCGCGATCGCCGGCGAACTTGATCCCGCAGAGGGCGCGTTGATGCGGATGGTCGCGCAGAAGTTCACGGAGGCGCTCAAGCAGGGCGACAAGGGCGCCGCAAAAGAAACCGTCAAGCTGATGCGGCACAAGTCGGGCGACCCCGGCGACGAGGACGGTTCCAAGTGGTAGTTCGCCGCGGCGAGGGGGGCGTCCCGCGCGGAGTTCAAGTTAAAGTTTAAGATGAAACCGCGGCGGCCCGCAGCGGCCGTCCCCGACAACAATCGGAGTCATCGTGGTTCGCGCAACACAAATCAAGAGCCCGGAGGGGAATCTCGATCAACTGTGCATCAACTCGATCCGGGTGCTCGCGATCGATGCGGTGCAAAAGGCCAACTCGGGCCATCCCGGAATGCCGATGGGGATGGCGCCGATCGCCTATCTCCTGTGGACGCGCTTCATGCGCTACAACCCGGCCAACCCGAAATGGTTCGGACGCGACCGCTTCGTGCTCTCCAACGGGCACGGATCGATGCTGCTCTACGCGATGCTCCATCTGACCGGCCATGACCTGCCGCTCGAGCAGATCAAACGGTTTCGCCAGCTCGAGAGCATTACGCCCGGCCATCCCGAGTACGGCCTCACGCCGGGCGTCGAAACCACGACCGGGCCGCTCGGCCAGGGCGTTGGCAATGCCGTAGGAATGGCGATCGCGGCCGCGCATCTGCGCGCGCGCTTCGAACGCGACCACTCCGGACTGTTCGACCATCGTATCTTCGGCTTCTGCGGCGACGGCGACCTGATGGAAGGCGTGGCAAGCGAAGCGGCGTCGATCGCCGGACATCTGGGCCTCGGCAACCTGCTCCTCATCTACGACGACAACCACATCACGATCGACGGCGGCACAGACCTGTCTTTCGACGAAAACGTGACCGAGCGCTTCAACGCCTATGGATGGCACACGCAGGGGGTGGACGACGCCAACGACCTGGCGGCGGTTGGGCGCGCGATCGAAAACGCGATCGCCGAGGAGAACCGCCCGTCGCTCATCCGCGTGCGCTCGCATATCGGCTACGGGAGCCCCAATCGGCAGGACACCTCGAAGGCGCACGGGCAGGCGCTAGGCGCGGAGGAGGTCAAGCTCACCAAACGCTTCTACGGATGGCCCGAGGAGCCGCCATTCTACGTTCCCGACGAAGCGCTAAAGCATTTTCGCGATTGCGGCGCGCGCGGCCGCGAACTCGAGGCGGACTGGAACGCCCGCTTCGATCGCTACGCCAGGGCGCATGCGAGCGAAGCCGCGGAATTCAAGTCGATGCTCGCCGGCGAGCTGCCCAAGGGATGGGACGCCGAGCTACCGCAGTTCACGCCGAAGGACACACTGGCCACGCGCGAGTCGGGCTCGCGTGCCGAGCAGGCGATCGCGAAGAAGGTCTGGAACCTGTTCGGCGGCGCGGCCGACCTCAACGAATCGACCTTCGTCGACGTCGTCGACGGCGGCGACTTCGAGCGCCACGACCATACCGGCCGCAACCTGCACTTCGGCATACGCGAGCATGGGATGGCCGCGATCCTGAATGGGATCGCGCTGCACGGCTGCTTCATCCCCTACGGTTCGAGCTTTCTCATCTTCACCGACTATTGCCGGCCCTCGCTCAGGCTGGCGGCGCTGATGGGTGTCCACGTGATTTACGTCTTCACTCACGATTCGATCGGGCTCGGCGAAGACGGCCCTACGCATCAGGCGGTCGAGCAGCTCGCGGGATTGCGCGCGATTCCGAATTTCACCGTGATTCGCCCGTGCGACGCCAACGAGGCGGCCGAGGCCTGGCGCGCCGCGATGACGCATCGGGGTGGTCCGGTGCTGCTGGCGCTCACCCGGCAGAAGCTGCCGACGCTCGACCGCACCGCGATGGCGCCGGCGCGCGAATTGATGCGCGGCGCCTATGTGCTCAGCGAGACCCGGGGCCGCACCGCGGAGCTAATCCTGATCGCCAGCGGCTCGGAAGTGCATCTCGCGCTCGGCGCGAAAGACGAACTCGAAAAGCGCGGCCATGCGGTGCGCGTCGTCAGCATGCCGAGCATGGAAGTGTTCCAGAAGCAGGACGCGGCCTATCGCGATTCGGTCCTCCCGCCCGCGATTCGCCGGCGCCTCGCCATCGAAGCGGCGGCGACGATGCCGTGGTATCGATGGGTCGGGCTTGAGGGCGACGTGCTCGGGATGACGAGCTTCGGCGCGTCGGCGCCGTACCAGGACGTATTCAAGCACTTCGGCTTCACGGTGGAGAACGCGGTCGAGCGCGCGCTCAGGCTGCTCGCGCGATGAATTGAAGTATCGCGGCCGCACGCGAAGCGGAGCGAAGCCACCGCCGCCGGCGATCGGCCGCGCTCTTGCGTTCCGGTGATTTCGCCGCCGCTGGCGCGCCCCGCGCGCTTTAGGTTAATTTTCCGATAAACACCATCCGAGCGGATTCTCATGGCCGAACCGAAACTCATCATCCTGGACGACGCGCAGTCGCTGTATGTGCACGCAGCAGAGGAGATCGCGCATTTCGCCGGCGAGGCGATCTGCATGCATGCCGAGTTCACCCTCTGTCTCACCGGCGGATCGACGCCCGCGGCGACTTACGCGCTGCTCGCCGAGCGCTTCCGCCTCAGCGTCGATTGGAAGGAGGTGCAGTTCTTCTGGGGCGACGAACGATGCGTCCCGCCGGACGATCCGGCGAGCAATTTCGGGATGGCAAACCGCACGATGCTCAGCCGGCTGGATCTGCGTCCCGAGCAGATTCATCGCATCCGCGGGGAAGATCCGCCCGAGCAGGCCGCGGGCGCCTATGCCGAAGAGCTGCGGGCCTCCTTCGGGATCGGCAAGGGTGAATTTCCCCGGTTCGACCTGATCCTTGTCGGTCTCGGCGAAAATGTCCACGTCGAATCGCTGTTTCCGGGAAATCCTGCGCTGCACGAGCGCGAGCGGCTCGTGGTCGCGGTCGAGGTCGACGCCCCTCAACGCCATCGCGTCACGATCACTCCGCCCGTGCTCAACAACTCGGCGCGCGTCATGTTCCTGGTCGAGGGCAAGGGCAAGGCGGAGGCGGTCAAGAACGCTCTCGAGGGACCGCACGACCCCGACCGCTTTCCCGCGCAGATTATCGACCCGCCCAATGGCGAGGTCGTCTGGCTGCTCGATCGCGCGGCCGCCTCGCTGCTCTCGCATACCTGAGGCGGCCGGAGGCACGCTCCGGAAGTCCGCGGTAACGCCCGTCCCACAGCGGCGCGCAAGTGCTGTCCGCCTCGACAGTGCCCGACGGCTGACGCACAATAACCAGTATGGGTTTCGTCTCGCGCCACGCGATCGGAGTCCTGGCGGCAATCGCCGTCGCCCTGTGGGCCGTGTTCTACGTTCCGGCCACACCGTCCTACGCCATCTATCAGCTGAAGCTGGCGATCGACCAGCGCGACGGCGCGACCGCCGCGAGCTTCGTTGACTTTCCAAGCGTGGTCAAAAACGCCGGCTACGAGATGCTGCAGCAGAACGCCAAGGGCAACGACGTCATCGCGGCGCTGGTCGGCAAGGGCGCGGTGGACTTCCTGAGCGCGCCGTTGGCCGCCACGATTCAGCAATGGGCGACGCAACAGGTGAACAGCGGCGCGAGACAACTCCAGATGCCGGGCGCGGCCGTGCTCGGATCGATCGTGATGCTACATCGTTCGGGCGATACGGCGTGGACCGACTTCCGCGACAACAAGGGCGTGGAATGGAACATCCGCATGGCGCGCGAGAACGGCCGCTGGCGCATCAACGAGGTCAAGAACGTCCAGCAACTGCTGCAGCACTTCGAGCAGCAAAGGATGCGGGGCGGCACGCCGCCACCATCTGACAACGCTCCCGATAACGCGGTTCCCGGCGGTCCCTCAACGTCGCCCTGATTTCTCGGCCGAGAGTGGGCGCGAATCCCCACCCAAAGCAATCCTGCCAACGAAAAGAGTGCCGAAGCTCAGTTCTGAGGCGCATCCGCGCCCTGTTAAGCAAACTAACCGTAAAATCTGCTTTTGATTGATATTTTCTCCTTTGAACGGTTAATCTTACTTACAGCTTTCAATCCACTGCACTCTGGAGCAGGTTCAGATGACACAGGCCACGCCTTCGCATCGGGTTTTGAGCATCTGCAAGCATCTTGCCGGATTCGCGATTTTTCTGACGGCAATGACGGCGGGCATGGTCCTTTCTCCGGCATCCGTCGGCGCTGCCGACCGTGGGCCGACTTCGGAGAAGCGAATCACCGTTGTCGCTAACTATCCGGCGCCCGCCGCGGACTTTGGGCGCGCGTCGTCGGCCGACGGCGGCAGCCCCGCCGGTTCGGCGAATGCCGACCCGGCGGCGCGCTCGCGCGCGATCGACGCGATGAAGAAGGCGCCTCCCGGCTTCATCGATAACCGCGGTCAGGTTGACGCGCGCGCCGCCTTCTATGCGCGGCGCGGCAACGCGACGTTCTGGCTCACGCGCAAAGGCGTGGTGTTTGACCTCGCGCACAAGACCTCTGGCGCCGCTGCTCCCGAGGTGCGTCCGGTCGCGGCCGACGGTGGAGATCTGGCCGCGATGTCGCACAGCCAGTTTGAGCGAGCGGTCGTAACGGAAAACTTTCTTGACGCCAATCCCGCGGTGAAGCTCGAGCCGCAGATGGAACTGCCGACGAGCTATGGCTACATCCACGGTTCGGATTCCTCGCGATGGCTCGCCGGGGTCAAGAGCTACCGGCTGATCACGTATCGCGGCATCTGGCAGGGGGTCGATCTGAGGCTTTACGGAGTGGGCCGCGACCTCGAGCAGGAGTTCGTGATCGCGCCGGGAGCGGACCCGGGCGCGATCCGGATGGGCTTAAGCGGCGCGCGGGGGCTGCGGATCGCGAGCGACGGCGCGCTTCTGATCGATACTGCGGCGGGTCCGATGCGCGAGATACCGCCGTTTGCATATCAGCACGCCGGCGGCAAACGGATCGCGGTCGGCGCCCGTTTCACGCTTGAAAGCGCCAATCGCGTCGGGTTGGCGGTGGCGGCGTACGATCATCGCCGCCCGCTGGTGATCGACCCGCCGGTCCTGTACGCGACCTATCTCGGCGGTATCCACGACGATCGGGGTGAAGCGATCGCGGTTGACGGGGCCGGCAATACCTACGTGGCCCGGCTACTCTGCCTCGACCGCTTTTCCGGTGAGCGCCAATGCCTTCCAAACGATGCGTGCGGACCTCGGCTCCGAGATTTACAACACGTTCGTCACCAAGCTCAGTCCGGCGGGCGTGCTTCTGTATTCGACCTTTGTCGGCGGAACCCCGGACAAGGGCGGAACCTGCGGCGTGGGATTCTTTGGCGATTGCGCACAGCGTATCGTGGTTGACGGCGCCGGGAACGCATACGTCACCGGCACGACTTCCTCGGGCGACTTCCCGGTCACCGCAACGGCCTTCCAGCCCACGTTCGGCGGCGGCAGTTCAGACGCCTTTCTTTACGAGCTCAGCCCCGACGGCTCTCACCTGGTCTACTCCACCTTCCTCGGCGGCAGCGCCAACGAAGGCGGAGCGGGAATCGCGACCGACGGCAGCGGACACGTATGGGTCGGCGGCGAAGTGCGCGCCAATGGCACCTTCCCAACCACGGCCGGCACGTTTCAAAGGACCATCAAGGGCGCGGACAACGGTTTCGTAGCGGAATTCGACCTGACGAAGACAGGCGCGGCGTCGCTGATGTGGTCCACGCTGCTGGGCGGGACCAGCAGCGCTCCCTACGGCGGGGTCCTGGGATTGACGGTCGATGCGTCAGGCCACGTCTTCGTCACTGGTCAAACCCATTCCCAGGATTACCCGGTAACGGCCGCGACGGCTTTGCAGCCGACCTTCACTTTCGCCGGCGGCTGCCAGGGCGCCGGGAACGATCCATACTCGGCGGCGTTCGTCAGTAAGCTGAGTTCGGTCGGGACCAAGCTCCTGTATTCGATCTTCGTCGGCGGCACCAAGGTGGGCAGCGGCAACCTGTGCGATCAGTACGCCACCACAATCGCGCTCGACGGCAGCGGCAACATCTGGACGCTCGGCGCGACGGGCGCCGACTCGTTTCCCACGACCGCGAACGCTTAGAGCCAGACGCACTCGGGCGCCGCCGACATCTACGTCCACGCGATCAGCGCTGACGGAAGCACGCTTCTCTACGGCACCTACTTCGGCGGCAGCGGGAACGACTTTCCGACTTTTGGAATGGCGATGGATTCGTCGGGTGACATCTATTTCGGAGGCGTCAGCGCATCGGGCGGGGACTATCCGCTCAAGGACTCGGTGCAGGCCTTCGGCGGCAGTAATGACGCCGTCGTGAGCGAGATCCTTCCTGGCGCAGGCAGCACCTCGCTCATATTCTCGACTTTTCTCGGCGGCAGCGCCGACGACGTCGGCCAGGGCTTTGCACTCGACAGCCAGGACAATATCCACCTAAGTGGCGCGACCGACTCGACCGACTTCCCGGTGGTCAACGCGCTGCAGACCGAGTTCGCCGACGGCATCGCCTCGCCCGATCATAATGACGCTTTCGTCGCGGAGTTTGGCGCCGGGCTGATAGGGCAGGTCACGCCCGCGAGCGGCGGCAATTTCGGCTCGACGACGATTGTCTTGAACGGTGCAGGCTTCGAGAGCGGCGCCACGGCAACGCTCAAATCGGGGGGCAGCTCGGTTGCGAGCGGCCAGTTCGTCAAGGCCTCGGCCGACGGCGCGACGCTGCGCGCAACCTTTGACCTGACCTCGGTAGCGCCCGGAACGTACGACGTTGAGGTCGTGAACCCGGACACAACGTCGTTCCTTGCCGCGCACTCGTTCACGGTCGTGGCGGGCGGCGGCGCCAAGCTGTGGGCGAATCTGGTCGGACGCTCGTTGATTCGGGTCGGCACGCCTTCGACATTCAACCTGGCGTACGGAAATACCGGGCTCAACGACGCTTACTTCGCCCGCCTCTGGCTGACATTTCCAACTGCCAACCTGAGCTACCAGATCGGCACGACTCTGACTCAACCGCAGATCACGGGCAACCCGATCGATGTCTCGGCGGTGCCGCCCGACGTCAAGGTCGGCAGCCAGACGATCGTGCCTCTGATCGTCCCGGTGGTGCCGGCCGGCGGCAGCGGATCGATTCCGATCGTTTTCACCGCGCCGATCCTCGGGACAGACATACCGCTCAAAACCTGGATCAACCCGGCAGCCTAGGCCTCGATCGCGCCGGTGCTCAACGCTTCGCCGGAGCCGCCAAACGGGAGCCCCACGATCGGCACATTACACTGCGCCGCAGTGCTACGCCGACATGACACAGTATGCCCTCGAGGCGTTTGCATTCTCATCACCACCGGTGTGCTGGAGCGTATTCCCGCCGAATTCGCAGAACGCCGCCCCGCCAACGCGGTTACCGCGGCCCTCAACGGCAACTTCTCGCTGAACAACTTCCTGATGTCGCTTACGCAGTACCTTGATCAGCAGGGATTGGCCGTCAATCAGTGTCTGACAAGCAATGGGGTCGGGCAGTCCGACTGGAGCCCCATCCTGGACTCGACTATCCAGGACATCGTGGGCCTTGTGGAAAACACGATCACGAAGAACGATTGCAAAGTCCAAGTTGAGATCGACGAGGACGCGGACGACAGCGACGCCGACGACGACAGCGACAGCGATACGACGGGCGGCGGTTCGGTTGACCCCAATGACAAGACTGGTCCGGCCGGCGTTACGAAGGCGCGCTGGGTGCTCAACAGTCAGCCCTTGATCTACACCGTTTCCTTCGAGAACGAACCCACGGCGACGCTGCCCGCGCAGCAGGTCGTGGCTACCGACAAGCTCGATCCGGCCAAGGTCGATCTCACCACGCTTAGCCTGGGGCCGGTGGGCTTCAACACGACCTTTGTGACTACGCCGGCAGGCGTAAACAACTACAGCACGACGGTCAACCTGGAGCCCGCGCAGGATCTGCTGGTGCAAATCCAGGGCAGCCTCAACGCTGATACGGGCGTGGTCAAGTGGACCTTCCGATCGCTCGATCCCGCAACCAATCTGCCCCCCGCCGATCCGTCGGTGGGCTTCCTGCCGCCCGACACCGCGCCACCCGCGGGCGACGGCTTCGTGGTTTTCTCGGTGACGCCCAAAAAGCGCGCGCCGAACGGGACCAAGGTGACGAATCAGGCGACGGTGGTTCCGTCCGAGGTCCCGAATATGGGCACATGGCGGAAGACCAGGGATGCGGGCGTCATCGAAAGCGCCTGCGCGACCCGCCGGGCAACGAGATTGCTCCAGACGGGCGTCTTGATTGGCGCGTTGGAATCAAAAACCAGCCCGGCGCAAAACGGTGACGCTTACCAATCCCGGGCCGCAGCCGATGGTCGTCGCGGGCATCGCCGCGAGCAGCGATTTTCTGGTGAAGCCGAGGGCCCCGCACCCTGCTGACATCAGGACAGAGTTGTACGTTCGGCGTTCGCTTCCGGCCAACCGATCTCGGCACAACCCTCGGTCAACTGACGATCAGCGACAACGCCGCCAAGGCGCCGCAAATCGTCGCGCTCAAGGGTGTCGCCGTACCCGGCGCACTGACCTTTACCCCGACCTCGCTCGGCTTCGGCAAGGTCAAGGTCAACACGACCGGTCCGGCTAAAAAGTTGACGATGACCAATGCCACCAATGCGCAGGCGATGATAATCAGCGTCGCGCCGAGCGCCGGCTTCGTCACCATCAACGACCATTGCACCGGCGCGACGCTCAACCCGGCGCAAAGCTGCACGGTCGGCGTTGCGTTCAGTCCGACCGGAGCGGCGGGCGTGGTCAAGGGCGACCTAACCGTGACCACCGACGCCGAAGCCCAGCAGGTCCCGCTCGCCGGCGACGCGACGCCCTGAATCGAGACGCGCTCCGCCTTGACGCGGCGCGCCCGCCGCTATCCGCCGCGCCCGCAATGGTTCGCGGGCGCGGCGCAATGTCGCGGCAGGCAAAATCGGCGGCATGCCGGCTTTACCGCGGCGCGCTGGAAGGAGGCGGCGATGCGCGAGCAGAACGCGGCGGCGCGCAGTAAATATCCGGCGACGCGATCGATAATGGCCCGTTAACAATTCTCTGCCTCGGCTCCGTGAGGGCGCGTTTACAGCGTGACCGGCGGCAGGTAGACTGGGGGTTGGCGCGGCCTCTTCGGCCGCGCCGTTTAATATCAGCCTCCTATAAATGCGACGTAAAGACATCCGCAACATCGCCATCGTGGCCCATGTTGACCACGGTAAAACCACCTTGGTTGACGCGCTCCTGCGCCAGTCGGGCGTCTTTCGCGCCAACGAGCACGTGGCCGAGCGCGTGATGGATTCGTTTGCGCTGGAGCGCGAACGCGGCATCACCATCATGGCCAAGAACACGTCGATCGCCTGGGGCGACGTGCGCATCAATATCGTCGACACGCCCGGTCACTCCGACTTCGGCGGTGAGGTCGAACGCACGCTCGCGATGGTGGACGGCATTCTGCTGCTGGTCGACGCCTCCGAAGGGCCGTTGCCGCAGACCCGCTTCGTGCTGCGCAAGGCGCTCGAGGCCGGTCTTCCCGCGGTGCTCTGCATCAACAAGATCGATCGCGCTGACGCGCGTCCGGCCGAGGTGCTCGATGAAGTTTACGATCTGTTCATCGACCTCGGCGCCAACGACAGCCAGCTCGATTTCCCGATTCTCTATACCAACGCGCGCGCGGGCCTCGCGCTCACCCGGCCCGACGGCGACGGCGAGAACCTTGGACCGCTGTTCGAGGCGATCGTCAATCATCTGCCCGGTCCCGAAGTAGACCCCGAGGCGCCGCTGCAGTTCCAGGCCAACAACATCGACTATGACGAATACGTCGGCCGCCTTGCGATCGGTCGCGTGGTCGCGGGCAAGCTCAGCGCGGGGGCGGCCTACGCGCTCGCGCGGGCCGACGGCTCGAGCGAATCGTGCAAGGTGGCGCATCTTTACGGATGGCGCGGGCTCAAGCGGACCGAGATTTCATCGGCCGACGCCGGCGACATCGTGATGGTCGCGGGCCTCGAGGACATCGAGATCGGCGAGACCATCACCGATCCCGAAAATCCGCGGCCCCTCCCCGGCATAAGAATCGACGAACCGACGGTGGCGATGACGTTTTCGGTCAACAACGCGCCGTGGGCAGGGCGCGAGGGACAGTTCGTCACTTCGCGCAAGCTCGGCGCGCGGATCGAGCTCGAGTCGCGGCGCAACGTGAGCGTGCGGATCGAGCAATCGGGCGCCGATTCGTGGCGCGTGCTCGGACGCGGCGAGCTGGCGCTCGCGGTGATAATCGAAACGATGCGCCGCGAGGGCTACGAACTGCAGGTCTCCAAGCCGACCGTGGTGACGCGCAATTCGGGCGGCGAGCTGCTCGAGCCGATGGAATTCCTGGTGATCGATGTGCCCGAGGACAACATCGGACTCGTCACCCAGCTGCTCTCGGCGCGCAAGGGCCGCATGCGGACGATGACAACTCATCAGAGCGGCCGCGTGCGGCTCGAATACGACGTTCCGGCGCGCGGGCTTATCGGCTTTCGCGGCCGCTTTCTCGCCGACACGCGCGGGACCGGCGTGATGCACTCGGTGTTCAACGGTTATGCGCCGTGGTGCGGAGCGATCCGTTCGCGCCAGAACGGCGCGATGATTTCCGATCGCGAAGGGGTCGCGACGCCGTACGCCATTTTTCATCTTCAGGAGCGCGGAACCTTTTTCATCGGGGCCGGCGAGCCGGTCTACGAGGGCATGATTGTCGGCGAATACGCGCGCGAGACCAACTTGCCGGTCAACGTCTGCCGCGAAAAGAAGCTCACCAACATCCGTGCGGCCGGTCACGATGAGGCCGTGCGGCTGAGCCCGCCGCGCGTGATGACGCTCGACACTGCGCTCGAGTGGATCGACGAGGAAGAGCTGGTCGAGTTGACGCCGCGTTCGGTCCGGCTGCGCAACCGCGTGCTTAAAACGGGACTTCGCGGCAAGCATCGCGCGGGCTGGCTCGAGACTGCCGGGGCCGGCGCGGCCGCAACCGCCGAGAGCGAGTAACCGCGCGCCCGGCCGTTTTCGGCTTGCACGCCGCGGCGCTTAAATTCCACATATGATCTAGACTGGGAACCCGGTTCCTGATGAGACTCGTGCGCGCCGCCGCGATCACCCTGCTCTCCCTGGCCGTGCTGCTTGCGGCGGCGGCGGCGATCGCGATCCGCAACCAGGCGCGCCTGATTCGCCTGGTCATCCGGCACATCCAGGAACAGAGCGGCTATCAGATCGCCGCGAGCGACGGATGGCTGCACTTCGGCGCGCATCTCGGCGTGGTGCTGGAACATCCGAGCATCGTGCACGAAGGCCGCGAGCTCATACGCGCCGAGCGGGTTCGCGTCTACCTGAGCTACCATGCGCTCGTCTGGAACGGCGGCCTTCCGCTGCGGGGGTTGGTAATTATCGGTCCGCAGCTGCGCGTCCCCGCAAGCTCGGCCGCGCTCGGCCCGCAACTGCTCCCGCGCCCCAACGGGCCCGCGATTCGGGCGGTGGCGCAGGAGTTCCGCGAGTTCTCGGGCCTGGTCGAGCGCGTCACGATCGCCGACGCCCGCATCAGCGACGCCGCCGGGCAGCCGCTGGTCGAAGAGTTGTCGCTGACGGCGGCGCCTCGGCGCAGGCACGCGAAGACCTGGAATATCGGCTTCCTCGCACCGCGCATTCACACGGCGCTAAGCGGCCTTCAGGCGAGTGGCCGGTTGAGCATCGACACCAACCGTCCATCCACCGCCGAGGTCCTGACCAGCGGAGAGCTATGGTTCTGGAACGGGCGGCTCGATCGCCAGGCTTTCGCCGGCTTGACCGTGAGCGGACTCGCGCACGGCGAGGCGACCTTCCAGTTGCACGACACCGGCAAACTTGACGGCCGCGGCGACCTTGCCGTCGGCCAACTGGGCATCTCCGGCGCACACCTGAGCAAGCCGATCGAGCTTGGCGATTGCTCGCTCAGGACACCCTACTCGATCTCCACCGAACGCATACTCCTCGCCGGCGTGGAAGCGCGTATCGGGACAACCACGGTTGCGTCGGGCGATCTGACGCTCAGCGATCCGTTCAAGGACAGCGCCGCCGTGCTCGCGCATCTCGGCCCCCTACGGATCGACCTCGCAATGCTCAAGGCGCAGGTCGACAATGCGCGCGCGATGGCCAAACCGCCCGCGTGGCTTGAGGCGGCGTCGGTCGCCGGCCGGGTGACGATTATCGGAGCAACGTATCAGAGCGCACTCAGAAACGTCGGATGGAGCGCGGGGGCGCTCTCCGACGCGCTGCAGCTTTCGCTGCGGCTCGAAAACGTCGGCCTCAAACTGCCGAACCCGCCGGCGCTGCCGGCGTTCTCGGGAATCAACGGCGAGATAGCCTATGCGCAGGGCCGCGTGACGCTTTCGCAGGGATCGGCGGCGCTCGGCAATTCGTCGTTTCCGCTGCTGAGCGGCAGCGCCGATTTCCGCTCCGGCCATCGGCAGGTCCGCTACCAGGTCAAGGCGGCCGGGACTCTCAATCTTGATGAGCTCTATCCCGTCGCGCTGCAGCTTTCTCCGGCGCTGGCGGCAAGGGCTGCGGGGCATATCAGCAGGATGTCCGGTAACACGCCGGTGCAGGTGAGCGGATCGGGCTCGCTCGATACCGAGGCGCCGGCGCCGCCCGCGGCATACATGGTGAAAATCGACACCAGCGCTATAGGCGTAACCGACAAGGAGCTGCCGCAGCCGATCGCGCTGGTCGGCGGCAGCGTGACGGTCACGCCCAGGATTATCGAGATGCGCCGTGTGATGGCGACCGTCGCCAAGCCCACGGTCCCGGGAGAGGTGACGCTTACCGGAAGCCTGACGTTCGACGGCCGCGGAATCGGCCTGCGTCAGATCGCCGTCGAGCTGCATCAGATCGAAGTGCAGCAGTGGCTGCCGCTGCTCGTCGATCCGCAGGATGTTGCGGCGCGGGGCCCGCTCGGCGGCACACTGACGATCGTGCGCGAGCCCAGCCGCCCCCAGGGCATCCGCGCCAACGGCCGCCTCACGATGGGCGCAGGCGAGGTGCAACTCGGCTTTTTGCGCGCGCCGATCGTGGCCGAGTCGGCAACGCTCAGCCTTGACGGGCGCGGAATGCTGCTGTCGATCATTGGGGCGAAGCTGCAGAACGCCCCCTTCGATTTCTCGCTGGGCGTCGCCGACCTCGAACATCCTGTGCTTCGAATCGTCGCCAACGCGGGGCGGCTGGACCTCGAAGTGATGAAGTTCATCCGTCTGCCGTGGGCGCCGAGTCCGCCCGCCCATTTTTTCCCGGTGCCGGTGGTCGGTCATATCGATGCCGCCCGGGCGACGCTCGAGCGCCTTGCGATGACGCATGCGCGATGCGATTTCAGCCGCGAGATGAACGGCGACTGGAGCGTTCACAACTTCAGTGCGAACATGTTCGAGGGCCGCGCTAACATGGAGTTCTCGGGGCGCGGCCGCGACGATTGGATTCACCTCAAAGGCGGCGTTAACGGGGCGCAGGTCGGCCCGCTCTTCAGCCTCGCGGATCCGCACAAGCCGTCGCCGCTGAGCGGCCGGCTCAAAGCCAGTGGCGACTTGTGGGCCGACTCCAACACCGATTTCTTCAACACGATGGCCGGGACGGTATCTTTCGAGGTGACCGACGGCGTGCTGCACAAGTTCGCCCTGCTCTCGCGCATCCTGAGTTTCCTCGATCTCAAGACCTGGCTCTCGGCCAAGGTTCCCGACCCGCGCGTCAACGGCGTGCCCTTCCAGACTCTGACCGCCGAGTTCAAGGGACGCGACGGCGATTTCTATACCCAAAACCTGTTGCTGCGCGGCCCGGTGATGAACATTTCGGCGCTCGGCCACATGCGTCTGGCCGACGGCAACGTCGACATGCAGGTCGGGATGGTGCCGTTTAAAACGGTCAACTGGTTGGTCGCCAAAGTGCCCATAATCGGGGGTGGACTTTCCTCCGACCATTTCGTCGCGGCGTATTTCCATGTGACCGGGCCGCTCAGCAATCCGCACGTCGTTCCCCAGCCGATCACCTCGGTCGCGTATTTCCTGACCAATGTGCTCAAGGTCCCGTTAAATATCCTGAAAGGGATCGGCCACAATGGCGGGAATGGAAACTGAGCCGCGCGGCACGCGCGCACGCAGCATCGCGGCGACGCCCATTAGAAAACCCCGCCCCGCTCGGCGCTCGTCGGCAGCGGATCGATCGAGCCGGGACATCACGCTGATCGTCTTTTGCCGCGATCCCGTCGCCGGCCAGACCAAAACCCGGCTCATCCCACGCCTCGGCGCAGCGAACGCGGCCGCGCTGGCTCGCGCCTTCATCGACGACGCGCTTCGCAAGTGCCGCGCGCTCGCTCCCGCGCGGATTGTGATCGCCGCGAGCGCACCCGGCGGCGGCGTCGCGAACAGCCCCTGGCTCCGCCGCATCGCGCGCCGCTTCGGCGCGGTGCTCGTCGACCAGGGTAGCGGCGGTCTCGGCGCGCGGATGGCGCACGCGCTGGAACCGTACCGCGCCGGCGGCGCGGCGCTTGTCGGCACCGACACGCCGTCGTTGCCGCTCGAACTGCTCGCGCGAAGCGTTGCGCTGCTGCGGCGTGCGCCGGTCGTCATCGCGCCAAGCCTCGACGGCGGGTACTACCTGGTCGGGGTGCGCGGCCCGATGCCAGAAATTTTTCGCGCGATCCGATGGGGCCGCGCGAGCGTGCTCAGCCAGACGCTTGCGCGGCTTCGCCGCAGCCGGACGCGCTACGCGCTTGGCCCAGCGTGGTACGACGTCGATCGCATGAGCGACGTCGCGCTGCTGGCCGCGCATCTTGCGCGAATGAAAACGCAAGACGGCACCGCGAGCGCGCGCGGCCACGACGGCGCGTCGCGGCCGTCGCCGCTGCCGTGCCCGGCGACTGCCAGAGTGCTGCAGCGGCTTGGACTGATACGCGCTGGCCGCTAGAGTAACGCGCTGTGTCCGCATCGCAGGCGAGAATAGTGCTGTCCACCGCCGGCCGCGAACAGGAGGCGCGGTCGATCGCGCGCCGGCTGGTCGACGAGCGACTTGCGGCATGCGTCAATATCGTAGGGCCGATCCGTTCGGTGTACAGATGGCGCGGCGCGGTCGAGGAGGAGCCCGAATTTCTCCTGCTCATCAAGACCCGCGCGAGTCTGCTCCGCCGCCTCGAGCGGCGCTTGATCGAGTCGCACAGCTACGAGGTTCCCGAGATGCTCGCGTTTGCGCCGGGCGCCGGCTCGGCGGCCTATCTCGGATGGTTGCTCGAATCGACAGTATCGAAGCCGGCGCGCGGCGAGACGCGTGCGGCGCGCGGACGCGGCGGACGCAACCGCAAATAATTGGAAACGCGTGATGTTTCGCAAGGCAATCCACCGGATGGCGCCCTATGTGCCGGGCGAGCAGCCCCGGCCCGGCGAGCGCCTGGTCAAGCTCAACACCAACGAGAACCCCTACCCACCCTCGCCGCGGGTGCTCAAGGCCGTGGCGCGCGCGGTGCTCGGCCAGGCGCTGCGCCGCTATCCCGCGCCGCAAGCCGACGACTTCATAGCGGCGGCGGCGCATCGCTACGGCTTTGCGCCGCGGATGATCATGGCGGGCAACGGCTCGGACGAACTGCTGGCGATGCTCTTTAGGGCGACACTCGAGCCCGGCGACCGCGCGGCCTGGCCCGCGCCGACGTACTCGCTATACGAAACGCTCGCCGCCGTGCAGGAGGCGCGCGTGATTACGCCGCCGTGGGGGCCGGATTTCGAACTGCCCCTTGAAGCGCTCGTGCGCGCGCGCGCCCGGCTGACGATCGTATGCAATCCGAATTCGCCTTCGGGCACGCTCACGCCGCGCCGCACCCTCGCGCGTCTTGCGCGGATGCTCGACGGCCGTCTGCTCGCGATCGACGAGGCCTACGTCGACTTCGCCGAGGACAACGCGCTTAGCCTCGTAAAACGGTTTCCCAACGTCATCGTGCTGCGCTCGCTGTCGAAATCGTATTCGTTGGCGGGGATGCGCCTTGGGCTCTGCTTCGCGCATTCCGGGATCATCGAGCAGCTCGGCAAGGTCAAGGATTCGTACAACTTGAGCCGCGTCGCGATCGCCGCGGGCGCCGCGGCGCTGGACGACGATGCCTGGATGCGGCGCAACGTCGAGCGGGTAAAGGGCGCGCGCGGCGCGGCCACGCGCCGGCTGATCGAAATGGAATTCACGGTGCCGCAGTCCTCGGCCAATTTCGTGCTGGCGCGGATGCCGGGGCGCGACCTCGGTCCGGTAGCCGCAGGATTGCGCAAACGCGGCGTGCTGGTGCGCTTCTTTCGCGCATGGCCCGACGCGCTGCGGATTTCGATCGGCACGCCGGCCGAGATGGCCGCGCTGTTCAAGGCGCTCGCGCCGCTCGCCGCGGCCCTGACGGCGGCGCCGCGCAACGGCCGCGTGCGGAGTTGATCGCGCGGTCGCGCCGCGCGCGGGAGGTGGCATCGGCGATGAGCCGGCTCGGACAGATGTTCTCGCGTTTTCGTTCCGCGCGCGCCGGCTCCGAGAGCCAGTCCGAAAAGCCCGAGACGAAGAGCGAGATGAGATGGGTCGTCGCGGGCATCGGCAATCCGGGCGAGCAGTACCAGCGCTCCGGCCACAACATCGGTTTCAGCGTAATCGATCGGCTGGCCGAGAAATCCAAAGCCAGGCTCGACCGGCGCAAGTTCAAAGGAATTTGCGGCGAGGCCAGGATCGGCGCCGACAGCGCGATCCTGGTGAAGCCGCAGACCTACTACAACCTGAGCGGCGAATGCGTCGCGTCGGTCCTCGGCTACTACAAGATTCCGGCCGAGCGGCTGATCGTCGTCCACGACGATATCGATCTCGAACCGCGGCAGATCCGGCTCAAGCGCGGCGGCGGCGACGCCGGCAATCGAGGCGTGCGCTCGATCGCCGCCGTGCTGGGAACGCCGGAGTTCGTGCGCGTGCGGGTGGGAATCGGACGCCCCGCCCCGGGGCTGGAAGCCAGGGAGCACGTGCTCCACGCGATGGGCCGCGCGGAGCTCGAATCCTTCAAGGCTTCGATCGAGCGCGCGGCCACTGCGGTCGAAGCGGTTATCGCGAGCGGGCTCGAGCGTGCGATGAACCAGTACAACCAGCGGGCCTAAGCGCCACGCGCGTATCGCACGGCGCCGCGGCCCGCTGGCCGCGCTCCGGCAAAAGTCGCGCCGCGTGCTATACCGGCGCGGGCTTGCGCGAGGCCGGGACCAGGCTTCCGCGATGGCCCCAGATGCTCGGCGCCTGATGCTTTTGCACCTGCCAGGTCGCGTCGTCCACGATCCGGGCGCCCCACCCGTACTCGACCTCGAAGCCCGAGGGCGTGCGCATGTAGAACGACACCATGTGATCGTTGGTGTGGCGCCCTAGCGTGCCCGAGATCTCCACGCCCTGGTCCTGGCAGAGATAGTAGGTCGAACCCACGTCGTCCACGTGACGGCACTGCAGCATGAAGTGCATCAGCCGTCTGGGCGCCGGGATGGCGCCGAAGGCGATCGAATGATGGCGCGGGTTGCAGTGCATGAAAGTCAGGCTGATGATTCCCTCGCCGCCGCGGCGCGATTGCATGTCGATGAAGTCGCTTATCCTGAGACCCAGCAGATCGCGATAGAAGTGCAGACTCTTAGCCGGGTCGTCCACGCGCACCACGATATGGCCCATCCCGAGTTCGCCCGTGACGAAGCCGGAGAGCGGCCGCGGCGACTGGAACGGCCGCTCGAAGGTCATCAGCGGACCGAAATAGACCTCGGTCGGGATGCCGCTCGGGTCCTTGAGCTTCAGGTATTCGACCACGCGCCGCGCACGCGCCTGCTCCGCGGTCGCTGCGGTGACCTCGACGCCGCCGGCCTTCAGCCGCGCGGCGATTTCGCCAAGCGCCGCCTGGTCGCGCACCTCCCATCCGACGAAGTTGACGTCGTCATTGCCGCCCGGCTGCAGGATGAATCGATGGTGATACTCGTCCATGCGGAGAAACGTCGAGCCGTCCGCGTCGGCGCCGTTGAGTTCCAGGCCGAGCACGTCGGTGGCGAAACGCTCCCATCGCGGAAGATCGCTCACGCCGATGCCCAGGCAACCCAGCTGTGTCACACTCGCCATCGCGCTCTCCTTCGCCGGCGCCGCCGCGAACGCCGCGCGTCAGGCTGACGGTTACAGGCTCAACTGGTAAAGCTCGGCGACGTTGTCGTGGAGGATCTGGTTCTTCTCCTCCTCGGTGAGCCCCGCCGTATGTTTTTTGAGCAGCTCCTGCGACCACGGCCAGGTCGAATCGCTGTGCGGAAAGTCGTTCGCCCACATCAGGCGGCGGAAATTGCACAGGTCCTTCATCTTGAACGCGACCCAGTCGTCCTGGAACGTCAGATAGATGTTCTCGCGGAAATACTCGCTGGGAGGTTTCGAGATCGTGCCGGCGGTGAGCCAGTAGCGATGACGATCGTAGGCGTGATCCATCCGGTACATGTAATGCGGCGCCCATCCCGCGTCCGCCTCGACGCATACGATCTTCAGCTTGGGATGGCGCTCGAACACGCCGCTGAAGATGAGCATCCCAATGATGTCTTGGTTGCCGCGGATGATCGACATGAAGCTGTTGAGCTTGGGCCCGCGGCCGCGGCCGACCGCATCGTCGCGGCTGGTCAGGATGTGAAAGCTGAGCGGCAGGCCGGAATCGATCGCGGCCTCCCAGAACGGATCGTAGATCGGGCTGTCATAGTCCTCGACCTGCGGATTACCAGGCATCATCACGCCCTTGAGGCCGAGGTCCTTGATGCGCTGGAGGTCGGCGATGCCCTCTTCGACCGAGCGCATCGCGGTCTGCCCGGTGCCGATCAGGCGGTCGGGATGCGCCGCGCAGTAGCTCGCGATCCACTGGTTATACGCATCGAAGCAGGCCTTCTTGTAATCGTAGTCCTTGTGATTGCAAAGCAGCATCCCGACCGTCGGGTAGATGATTTCTGCCGAGACGCCGTCGCGGTCCTGGTCGGCCAGCCGCGCGTTGGGGTCCCATCCGCCGCGATGCAACTCTTCGAACTTGATGCCGAGCACGGTCAGATCTTCGGCGGGCTTACCGGCGGCGGCAATCAGCCCCATCGGGATCGGCCGCGACATCCCTTCGATCATGAACAGGTCGCCTTTGCGCTCGTCATGCACCAGGTGCGGCGCGCGGTCTCTGAACCGGGGATCGATGAAGTCGATGTAGGTGTTTGGCGGTTCGGTGATATGCGAATCCGCCGAGATGATCGGTTTCTGCATTTGCCTTCCTCGCGAAGGCTCCGGGGCGGAGCCTGGGATACAGACGTTGTTCCGTTCCTGCCGTAACTTTTACTAAACGGCCGCTGCGTTTACAACGAACCGTGCTGCCTGTGCCCGCGAGCGCGCGAGACTCGCACGCGACCAGGCACAGGGCGCGGGTTTCGGCAAAGACTCGGCAAAAGCTTTAGCTGGATCGGCCGCTTGCGGCTGCGATATAACTGGACGTGGATTCAGGTCCCTTCCGGATTTCCCAAGCCACATGCCGGACGCAAACATGCGGCGTACCGGCGCAAGGAGCCTGCAGGAGAATCATATGGATTACGACCTCAAGATAACGGGCGGTACGATTGTCGACGGCACCGGATCTCCTGCGCGCGGCGGCGACGTCGCGATCAAGGACGGCAGGATCGCCGCCGTGGGCGAGGCTCCCGGCAAGGCGGCCGCCACGATCGAGGCGCGCGGCCGCGTGGTCGCTCCCGGGTTCGTCGATATCCACACCCATTACGACGCGCAGATCCTGTGGGATCGCATGATGACGATCTCGCCGTGGCACGGCGTGACCACGGTGGTGATGGGCAACTGCGGCTTCGGCGTCGCGCCGACCCGCCCGGAGCATCGCGGCCTCATCATGCGCACGCTCGAGAAAGTCGAAGGGATGAGCCTCGACGCGCTGGAAGCCGGGCTCGGCTACGAATGGCCGTTCGAAACCTTCGAGCAATACCTCGACGCGATCGAAAAACGCGGCTCCGCGATCAACGTCGGCGCGCTCGTCGGGCATACGCCGACGCGGCTTTACGTGATGGGCGAGGAATCCGTGGAACGGCCGGCCAGCGAAGCCGAGATCGGCCAGATGCGCGAGATCGTGCGGCGGGCGATCCGCGCCGGCGCGGTCGGTTTCGCAACCTCCAAGTCGCCCACTCACGTCGGCTACAGCGGCAAACCGGTGCCCAGCCGCAAGGCGGAAATCGGCGAGATAACCGCGCTTGCGAGCGTGCTCGCGGAGGAGAAGAGCGGCGTAATCCAGGCCACGGCGGGCCGCGAACTGTTCTTGAAGGAATTCGCGGACCTGTTTCAGGCGACCGGCAGGACCATCACCTGGACCGCGCTGCTCGCCGGAATGACCGGCTCCAACGACGGCCATCGCCGCCTGCTCGCCCAATCGCAGGAGCTTAGCGAACAGGGCATGAAGATCGTGCCGCAGGTCGCGTGCCGCCCGCTCAACTTCGAGATGACGCTCAAGGAGCCCTTCATCTTCGAGAGCCTCTCGGTCTTCAAGCAGATTTCCGAAGCCGACTTCGACGGCAAGATGAGAATTTACGCCGACCCCGAGTTCCGCGCGATTTTCAAGGCCAAGACCGGCATCAACTCGACGGGCCGCTTCGCCGATCGATGGGAACGAAGCTGGGTTTCGTACTATCCGGGCCATCCGGAACTCGAGGAAAGCAATCTCGCCGAACTCGCGCGCGCGCGCGGCGTCGATCCGATCGACCTGATGCTCGACATCGGACTCGAAACCAGGCTTGAAGCGCGCTTCAGGATGGCGCTGTTCAATTACGAGGAAGACGAAGTGATCGCGCTGCTCAACGGCAAGGGCACGGTGGTCGGGCTTTCCGACGCGGGCGCCCATGCGAGCCAGCTTTGCGACGCCTGCTTCTCGACCTACCTGATGGGCCATTGGGTGCGCGAGCGCAAGGCGATCCCAATCGAGCGCGCGGTCTGGATGCTGACGGCGCGGCCGGCCGAGGTCTTCGCGCTGAGCGATCGCGGACGGCTCGCGCCGGGACTGGCGGGCGACGTAGTGGTGTTCGACCCGGACAAGATCGGATGCTCGCGGCTCCGCCGGGTCAACGACCTTCCCTCCGGCGCCGACCGCCTGGTCGCCGACGCCTACGGAATCGACGCGGTGATCGTGAACGGCACGCTCATCCGCGAGCACGGCGACGACAAGGTTGCGCCGGACGGGCCGCTCCCCGGACGCCTGCTGCGTCACGGCCGCGCATCGGCCTGAAGGTCGTTATCGCAAACACCAAACTGATCGAATCGGCGGGCCGTCAATCGCGGTCCGCCGATTGGATCCAACGATTAATCTCCCGATGTTTTCCTACGACGCGCTCGCTCCGCTCGACGCCGTTCTAAATGCGAGCGCTGCGATACTGCTGCTCGGCGGCTATATCGCTATCCGCCGCCATCACGTGCGCGTCCATCGCGCTTGCATGCTGAGCGCGTTCGGCGTCTCGGTCGCCTTCTTTATCTCGTATTGCATCTACCACTATCACGTGGGCGACGTGCGCTTCGGCGGCCGCGGACCGGTAAGGCCGGTTTATTTCACGATCCTCTCGACCCATATCGCGCTGGCGGCTGCGATAGTGCCGCTCGCCCTCATCACGCTGGGCCGCGCGCTCAGCGGCCGCTTCGCGCGCCATCGGAAAGTCGCACGCTGGACATGGCCTATCTGGATGTACGTGTCGGTTACGGGCGTGGTGGTTTATCTGATGGTGTACAAGCTGTACCCGCATCTACCGCCCGCTCGAGTCACCCAAGCGGCGACACTGACCGCTCCCGCAGCGCGGCTGGCCGCTTCCGCGCCCGCCTCTTCTTCAGTCATCCTGAGCGGCGCGACTCCGCGAGCGGAGTCGAAAGATCCTGCGCGGTCCTCCGCGCGTTTGATGCCACGATGATCGAAACGTCTGTTGCCGATAACAATCGCGTTTGCGTTTGCTCTGCGAGCAGGGTTCCCTGTACTCGCGCCACCGGAGCGCAGCTCGGTCGCCAAGATAGTTGAGAAGAAGCAAGACTTGAAATGATTCCTCGCAATCCCGCAACGATAGGTTGGTCCCGAATTGCCGCACTCGCCGTGAGCATGCTCCTACTGGCCGCGCCGGCCTCCTCCGCCGACAGCGTCGAAGGTCAAGTGCTTGGCGGAGGCACTCCGATCGCCAAGTCGACTGTGACGCTGTGGTCTGCGAGTGCGGACGCGCCTAAGCAGTTGGCTCAAACTCAAACCGGCGACGATGGCCGGTTCGTTCTGAGCGTCGACGGATCGCCCGACAGAAGCATGTACCTGGTCGCTACGGGTGGCGTACCGGCCGCCAACCAGGCGGGCGGCAACAATCCGGCGATTGCGCTCCTCGCGGTCGTCGGCAGCCGGCCGCCGGCACACATAGTCATTAATGAGTTCACGACCGTGGCGTCGGTATGGACCAACACGCAGTTTCTTGACGGCGCCGTGCTCAAGGGAAACGCGCTTGGACTGCGTATCGCTGCTGGCAACGTGCCCAACTTCGTCGATCTCGCAACCGGCGGCTGGGGCGACGCGATCCAGGGTCCGCTCAACGGCCCCCAGACGCCAACGATGGCGAATTTCGCGACACTGGCCGATGCGCTCGCGGGTTGCGTCACGAAGGTGACAGCCGATGCTTGCGACAAGCTCTTCTTTGCGGCCACCCCGCCGAAGGGCCGCGCCCCGAGTGACACGCTGAGGGCAGCCCAATCGATCGCGCGCTATCCGTGGTACCACCCTGAACGCGTCTTCGCCCTGCTCAAGGCCTTCTATCCGATTCCGCAGGGCAAGAACCTGCGTCCCGTTCCTTACATGCCGTACCTCAATTGGCAGCCTAGCGCATGGGTGCTGCCACTGAAGTTCGACGGCGGGGGATACCGCGCGGGCGGTAAAGGAGAATTCGACAGCGACGGTAACTTCTGGGTAGGCGACAATTTCTCGGTTGGCTGGCAGGGCCAGGACTCCTTGTGGGAGGGACATGCTACCAAGTTCGCCCCCAATGGCCAGGCACTTTCGCCGATAACCGGCGGCTTCAGCGGCGGTGGGATGGAAGGCGGCACCTTTGGCGCCGCCGTCGACGCAAAGGACAATGCCTGGTTCTCAACTTACGGCAGCAAAGCAATCGTGGAGTTCGACAAGAATGGCAAGCCCCTGACCCCGTCCGGCGGCATCACCTTCAACGGCCGGTTGGGACTGATGCAGGGCGTCATGGTCACGCCAAGCGGCGATGTGTGGGTCCTGGGGGTTGAGAAGAGGCAACTCGTCTACTTCCCAAAGGGCGATTTGACCAAGGGACGGATTGTCTGCGAAGGCGATAACGCCGAGCCTTGCAAGTCGTTCGTAGCGCCGTTCCACCTGGCCATTGATAAGCAGGACCGCATCTGGGTCTCCAACAGCGGGATCAATCACGTCACCCGCTTCCCTGCATCTGATCCGAGTAAGGCCGAGAACTTCAAAAGCGGCTTCAGCACCAGCGGTCTAGCGATCGATAGCCAAGGCAATGTCTGGGTCACCGCGCGTTTTGGCAACAGTCTGGTGGGCATGATGCATCTGGTGGATATGGGTTTACGCCTGAAGCTCCACGGTGTGACGAACGCCTCCGACTACTTGACCAAGACCATGTCGGAACAGAAAGGCGGGCGCGCAGGCGGAAGCATGGTCCTGCTGCGGCCGGATGGCTCCCCGTATCCGGGTTCTCCGTTTATTGGCCGCAGCCTGCCGGGGCCATGGGCCGTTGCCGTCGACGGCGACGATAACGTCTGGGTCTCCAACTTCGCGGGAACATCCGGCCAGATCGCACACTTGTGCGGCGTCAGAACTGAGAACTGCCCGCCCGGCTTTAAGACTGGCGATCCGATCTCGCCTCCCCTCGGCTACGTCGGAGGCGGCCTGCAGATGGAAGTAGACATCGACGTAGATCCGGCTGGAAACGTTTGGGTCACCAACAACTGGCAGGACATCGACAGCTGTATCGGCACGCCCGCAGAGGGGCTTTCGACCCGATGCGGCGGACAGGGTGTCGTCGTGTTTTACGGCATGGCAAAGCCGGTGCGCACGCCGCAGATCGGGCCACCACGACAACCGTAGCGGCGCTAGGCATCGCTGAGCCGGAATCCTTCGACTCCGCTCGCGGACTCGCGCCGCTCAGGCTGACAAACCAAGCGGCGGCGGCGCCCCCGGCCTGCGCGCCTCTGCCCCGCGGCCGCGGGAAGTCAAAACAAAACGCGCGCGGCGTCCCCCTTGGGGACGCCGCGCGCGGTTGCGTTACGATTGCGCGTGACCGGCTAGCCCTTGAGGAACCCCGTCACCGCTTTTTCGAATTCGGCCGGCTGCTCGTACATCACCATGTGCCCGGCTTCCTTTATCATCTGCACCCGGCTGTTGCGGATGAGCTTCGAATACTCGCGCGCGTACGAGGGCGGTATCACCCTGTCCGACGCGCCCCACAGCAGCAGCGTCGGCGCGGAGATCCGATAGGCCCGCTTCTTCAGTCCGCGGTCCGGGAGCGGCCACAGGAACTTGCTCGCCATCGAGAAGCGCCTGGTCCGCTCGACGTAGATCGCGGTCACCAGTTCCTGGTCGTCCCACGGCATCGCCAGCATCATCTGCGCAAGTTGCGACTTGGGATCATGAAACAGCAGCGCCGGCAAATCGTCGAGATCCGAGGCGAAAAAATCGGGAATCGGATCACTGTCAACCCACAACCCGGCCGCGCCGACCAGCACGAGCTTTTTCGCCCGCCGCGTGTCGAGCGCCGCGACCTCCGCCGCCAACATCCCGCCCATCGAATGGCCGACGATATAGGCGGACGGAATTTTCAACTCGTCCATCAGCTCGTGGTAAAACAGCGCCGCGTCGATCACGTCGTCGATATGTTCGCCGCCGGTGGACTCGCCGTAGCCCGGCAGATGCGGCGCGTAAACCGTGAAGCTGCGGCCGAGGTCCTCGAGAAACGGGTCGGCTCCGGTGAGACCGGCCGCGCCGTGCAGGAACAGGAGCGGCTCGCCCTTGCCGGTGACTTCCATTTCGACGGAGAACTTTCCGCCGAGCAGTTTCTGATGCGTTTTCATTTTACTTCACTGAGCTCCTGATTTCGGATTCGCCCGGCCGCCGGGTCTTGCCGTTGGTCTGCGGTCCGTCGGTCCAAAGCGGCGCCGGCTTCGCCATCTCGCTCTCCGGCAGCCGCTTGGGCGACCATTTGTCCTCGAAGCCGGTCCAGAGGTCGCGCAGATGCGGCATCACTTCGCGCGCGAACAGCTCGGTGCTCTTGCGCACCAGCTCGGGCGGCATCGAGCCGATCTGCTGCAGGATCATCAGATGGCCGCAGTTGAGCGTCTTGAGCGCCTCGCGCAGACGATCGCGCACGGTAGCCGGCGAACCCGCGATAACGTAGCCGTCGTTGATGAAGTCCTTCCACTTGAGCCCTTCGCGGGTGATCGACGCGTTCTTGCCCACCTGGCCGGTGAGGCCCGCCTTGATCGTGCTGGGCGTGCGGTAGCCCGGCGCGTCGGCGAAACCGGGATAGACGTGCAGGCATCGATTGTAGAAGTAGTCCATGTGCGCGGCGTAATCGCGCTCGGCCTGCTCGTCGGTCTCCGCGACCGCGACGACCTGGGCGAAGCCGAGGCTGTAGGGATTGAGCTCCTTGCCCTTCTGCGCCATCACGTTCCAGTAGCCGTCGGAAACTTTCTTGCCCGCCTTGTAGCCGAAGAACGACAGGAACGAGTACTGGTAGTCGTGGTCGGCGACGAAGCCCCAGGTCTCGATCGAGCCGCCGCCCGGAATCCAGATTGGCGGATGGGGCTGCTGGAGCGGCTTGGGCCAAAGGTTGACGTAGCGCAGCTTGGTGAACTTGCCGTTGAACGCGAACTGCTCCTTTTCCTTCCATGCGCGGACGATCAGGTCGTGCGCCTCGAAATACTTCTCGCGCAGCGTCGCCGGCACTTCGCCGTAGCAGAAGTTGGTGTCCATCGAGGTCCCGACCGGGAATCCGGCGACCAGGCGCCCGCCGCTCAGCACGTCGAGCATCGCGAATTCCTCGGCCACGCGCACCGGCGGATTGTAGAGCGCGATCGAATTTCCCAGCACCACCAGGTTGGCGTTGTGCGTGCGGCGCGTCAGCGCGGCCGCCATGATGTTCGGCGAAGGCATCAGGCCGTAAGCGTTCTGATGATGTTCGTTGACGCCGAGGCCGTCGAAGCCCATGTGGTCGGCGAATTCGAGCTGGTCGAGGTAGTCGTTGTACAGCCGATGGCCGACCTTGGGGTCGTAGAGGTCGCGCGGGATGTCCACCCATACGCTGCGGTACTTCTGCTTGAAGTCGTTGGGCAGATAGCGGTAGGGCATCAAATGGAACCACGTGAATTTCATCAGCCAATCTCCTTTGGCAAACCGATTTCTCGTCTAATCATTCGATTACTCATTCGATGGCGGCGCGCTTGGCCGTGCTTCTATCGTACGCTCGGGCGAACCGCCATCCGGACCGGGCGACGCTGCGGCCCCGCGCGCACTCCGCGCGAGCCCGGCAATACGCCGGCGGCGAACCGGCGTCTTTGGCGCGCCGGATGCGCCCGCGCTCGCGCGCGCCGGCCGCTTGACCACGGCCTCGGCAGCGGCAAGCTGGAATTCGAAGGTTTCCTCGAGCAGGCGCGACGCTTCCAGCCCGGTGATGTCGCGGAAAATCTTGACGTCGTCGGTAAGCAGGAATGCGCCGTTGAGCGCGGCCCAGATAACGGTCGCGGCGCGCGTCGCGTCGGCGCCGGAGACCCGCGCGTTGGCGGCGCCGAGCCAGCGCCCGACCGAATCGCGATAAAGCTCGAAGCATTCGCGGCCGAGCCGCCGCACCTGCTCGAAATGTTCCAGCTCATCCGCGCGCGAAAGCCGCAGCGAGAGCTGGCTGAACGTGACCGAGAGCTGGGCGAGGAACAATCCGCGCGACTCGCGCAGGTAATCGAAATAGGCCCGGCCGATCGCACGCAGTTCGTCGAGCGGTTCGAGGCCGCGTGCGTGGATTTCGTGGTAGCGCGCGCGGAGCTTCCCGATCCTCTCGGCCATCAGGCTGACGAAGAGATCGTCGCGCGAAGAGAAATAGAGGTAAATCGTGCCGACGGCGACCTCGGCCTCGCGCGCGACCATCTCGACCGTCGCGCCGTCGACGCCGTGGGCGGCGAAGACCTGGGCGGCAGCGGCGAGGATGGTTTCACGCCGGGCGAGGCGCTCGCGCTCTTTGCGTTCGCGCACGCTCATGCTTGCGACTGAATCTCCATTCAGTTTCTGAATGAGACTTCTAGCGCCGAACCATTAAGGTGTCAAACGGTCCATCGGTTAGGGTTAACTAAGGCAAACTGATGCCTTCAACCGCGCGAGATCGAGGGCGTGCTGGGGTGCTTTTCGTGGAACCAGGGATGTCATCGTTTTTTCTCTCGCGGCTCAGGGCCCCGAATTCCTGGTCGCTCCCGAGCGCCTGCCGGCCCTTCGCTGACTTCTGCAAACACCGCGCATTCCTCGGTGTAAACGGTAAGAACTACGCGGCATCGTGCGCAAAAGCATCATTGGTCGGTAAAAAACAGACTTAGGCCCAAAGTTTCGGCCTGATTCAGTGCTCTCGTTTTGGAACGAGCATTGCGCAAAAGGCGAACACGCTGACGATATGTAAGCGCGTGCTGGTTCAAGCAGTTTCTCAGAGGCTAAAAGGATACGATTGCGGGTCAGGGATAATTTTTTCAGTACGAAGCATATGCGGGGAGTGCTCAGATGAGACAAGGCTATCAAAGATTAAATCGAGAACGCACCGTCGCCTGCACGATCTCGAGAATCGGGGCGCTGGGCGCGCTGGCTTCGCTGATGCTCGTCGGGCTCTGGAGTTACGGCTCGCGCGGCGTCGCCGACGCCTCCCCGGGCAAGTCCGGCGCCGTCCGCACGCACGTCAGGGATGTTGGAAAGAGGTGTATCGCGCCGGCAGGCTCCTACACCAACACGTGGGTGACGGTCACCGGCGTCAGCGCACATCTGGTGGGGACGGGCTGGGTAAGTCTGACGCCGAATCTCTCACCCTCGAATCCGATCCAGGTGGATCTGTTGTCCGAGCAGAGCAACGAATGTTTCCTCGCGACCCTCGGCGTGACGACCGGTTTACCGCGGCAAATACACGCAAATTCGAATTATGCTCGAGCCCAACGACGCGACCGGCGTCACGCTGCCCGATGGCGGCGCCAACGCCTGTGCCTCGGCCGACGCGTGGAACTGCGTGGTTGACGCTAACGGGACGCATACTCTGAAGTTGACCAGCGAAGCGCACACCGGGCTCAAGATTCCGTCGAGCCAGATCGTCCGCGGCGGCATCAGGCTCCTACCCGGCCAGGGGGTGGACATCGACGTTGACTTCAACGCTTGCCAGTCGATCGTCAGAGCCGGCGGCCCGCACTCGCATCATGGCGCCGGTCCCAAATTTCTGCTGAAGCCGGTGCTCCATGCGAATGAGATCGGGACCAGCGCTCTTATCGCGGGTACAGTATACGAAGGCGCGGAGAGCGACGATGCGGTGATCGTGCCGTCGCCCAATCCGACCGTCGTTCCCTTTGCCGAGGTCTGGCTCGAACAGCAATCGAGCACCTTCACGGTAGGCAATCCGGGCCCGACCGCCTCGCCGACGCCGGGACCGGTCGAGAATTTCCTCGCGATGACTCAGGCCGACGCCAACGGCCGCTTCGAGTTCTGTCCGGCCAGCGACGGAAATTATGAAGTCGTCGTCGATGCGCCCAGCCTGCCGACTCCGAACTTGCCCTCCAATGCGACGATCACAAAAGATGTTGCGGTGTCAGGCGGAATCGGAGTGAACAATCTGGCGGTGCCGCTGCTCGCCGAGGCGGCGCCGGCCGGTTCCCCCGCGTTCGATTGGGCGCAGATCGAGGGCCTGGTGAGCACGCAGAACGCGGCTTCAGCGGGGACCATCGGCACGGCCACGGTGTGGGCGTTGCAGCCCTTCACCAACGACGCCGGAGATACCGTGCAGGCGCTGGTTCCGCCGTTTGTAGGCATCGACGGTACGCTTCCCACGCCGATCCCCCCGCAGATCACGACTTCGGGCACGCCGACCCAGGCCAATTGTCCGGATATCGCGAGCGTGAGCTGCCCGGCGAACACTGACTGCGAATGCTTTACGTTGGCGGTCCCGGCGAGCAACCCGGTGGTCGGAAGCCAGGCGAACGGCTATGCGACGCCGGTACCAACCCCGGTCGCCTATGGCGTGGGCGCGGTGACAACGACCTGCTCACCTTCGATGCTGCAGACCGATCCGACGAACCCGATAGTGGTCATCGGCGGTGCCCCAACCGTGGTGAACCCGACGCTTAGCTTCGCGGATTGTCTCTAGGCGAAACTGTTCGGAACATCGGGCCGCGCGTCGCCAGACGCGCGGCCCCTTCTTTCTGTCGCGGCATACTTGGCACTTCGCAACGCGATTGCGCTGCCGGCACAACGGGCGGAGAACAGTTTACGCGAGACTAGAACTGACTACGCATCGCCCGTAAACTGGCGATGGCGCGCCAGATCCCAGCCTGGCGCGGTTCCAAAGGGGGAATAGAACCGCCATGTCGATGATCGCCCGCTTCGTGCAAATCAAACCATCCGAGCTCAAAGCACTCCTTGACGATCCCGAGTCGATCGAAAGCGTATTCGAGGACGACGGCGCCGGTGGAATCTCGCCGGCTGCAACCGCCGGAGCGATGGAAAACCTGTGCAAGCTTTTTGCCGCGCGCGGCCCGGGACTGCTCTCCGGCGCGCTTCCCGGGATGGATCCGAAGATGCGCGAGACCATGATGGAACGGCTCGGACAGCTTGGCCTGACTAAAGAGGTGCTCGAAAGCGGCAAGGGCGGCGAGGCACTCGCCAATATCATGATGTCGCGCATGGGCGGCATGAAACCGCCGGCCGCGGCGGGCGGCGCGCCGCGAAGCGCGAAGAGCAAGGGTATCTCGCTCGACAAGGGATGGCACGGCGTGCACTACCTGCTCTGCGGCGCATCCGTGCCCGACGCGACCATCCTCGGCCAGGTGGTGATGGGCGGCACGGAGATTGGCGAGGATTTCAGCGGCTACGGCGAAGCGCGCTACTTCACGCCGGCCGAGGTCGCGGCGACCGCGCGCGAGCTTGGACGTGCGAACCTCGAAGCCGAGATAAAAGCCCGCTTCGATCCGGCGCTGATGAACGGCGCGAAAATCTATCCCGGCGGATGGGATGTCACGGGAAGCGACTGGCTATTCGAGGAGTTCCGCAAGCTCCGCGATTTTTACGCCGGCGCGAGCGCGCAGGGAAACGCGGTCGTCACCTGTATCCTCTGACGCCGCTGTTCCCGCGCGCGCTCATCGCGCGGGCTCAGCGATGGAATTCCTCGAGCTTGCTGATATCGAACAGCTTGTCCACCTGGGAGACATCGACGTCGGGATAGCCGCCGCCGAAGGCCGGGAAAATCGTCGCGCGCTTGTTGACATAATCAACCGCAACCACCGATTGCAGTCCCGCCACCTGCACGCCGTGGTTGATCGCGGCCCACTCCTTGTAATCCTCGCTCCAGCGGAACGTGTAGGTCAGGGTCTTGAACAGTCTCTGCTGATGGTCGAACATCAGCGCCATCCACGGATGCCAGTCCTCGGCGTCCCAGAACATGAGCACGCTGCTATAGGGATGATGCTCTTCCTTGGGCGTGCGCTCGACCACCGCGAACTTGCGCATCGTCCACGCGTCGTCGGGCACCAAACCGTTGGGGCCGTAGAAGCGCGGGTAATCGTACTTCGAATCCATCACGCACAGCAGGTTGCGCCAGCCGAGGAACTTGAAGTTCCATCGCACCGGACGCGCGGAGAAAGTGTTGAAATCCTCCTCAGTCTGTTCGGTGCCGACCAGCGAGTCGGACTTGACCTCGACCGAGATGCGCCGGACGCGCCGCGATTGCGGATCGTAGGCCCAGGCATCGTCGCTGCGGTAAGGATCGTTGTAGCGATAGGTGATGAAGACCTGGCCGCGCACGTCGAAGGGCTCGAAGAAGCCTTCGAACTCCTTCCAGAAAAATTCCTTGGCGCCCGGCACCGGCAATACGCCGCCCTCGGACGCGCGCTGTGCCAGATGGCTGTAGTATGTGCGCTGGTAGAAGGAGCTGAGCGTCTTGACGTAAGTCCCGCCGCCGCCGAAATACTTCGCCGCATCGGTCGGCATGGTGCCTTTGAAGTGTTGCCCGCCGGTCCAGGTGACCGGCGGCGACTCGATCACGTTGGGCGCGGAACCTTCATGGCCGCCGCCGAAGCGGTCAAAGATAAACATGAAATTCAGATCGAGCGGCCCGTAGTTCTGCCATCGGTACTCGAAATTCCACACCGCCTTCTGTCCCGATTGCGGGTCGGCGGGATCGAGCGAAGCATCGGAAAAGGGCTGGCCGCAGATGTGGTTTTCGATCGTGCCGTCCGGCTTGAGCTTCACCTGGCCCTGGTATTTCTCGGTACAATCGACGTAGTCCTTACGCGGCATGTGGCTCCGCGTCGGCGCGATTTCCATCCTGAACCCCGGAAAATTGAGCTGGTCAACGTACACCGGAGGGACGAACGGGCGAAAACGCGCCATATCTTTCGCCGTGAGCACGTCGCCGGGCTTGAAGTCGGGCTTGGTGTTCGCGTTCTGCTCGAGCCATTGCGCCACGCCCTGACGGGTTACCGTGGCCTCCTGCGCGGCCGCGGCCACGGCATATCCGGCTACCAGGGCAAGCGCTAAGGTCAAGGCGCGCGTGGCGCACGAGCGATTTCGATTTCCAATGGGTGCTGCATAGGCGGCCGCGATCAGGCGGGCGCCGTTGATTCTCGGTTCTGTCGTCACGTAGGCGATTCTCCTTCCACAAACACAAGCAAACTCAATCCCTTTAGTCCGTATCGCGCCGCGCGTAAAGCGGAGCGCGGCAAACCGCGGCAAAGGCGCGATGATGCACGCGCATCGGAGCGTCCGGCGGCGGCCGTTCCGGAAAGCGCCGCGCGAGCATTGCGCGCAACTCGTTGTCGAAGCGCGCGACCTCTGGGCCGAGGCTCGCCGCGATCCCGGCGCTCGCGCGAATTCGTCCCCGCCACGCCTCGTGGCTGTAGGGCTGCATCACGTCGAAGCTGAAACATTCGATATCGCTGAAACCCGCGAGGGCGGCGTCGCGCGCGTAGCCGGGATGGATTCCCGCACCGCCCGCCAGCGCCCACTTCGGGTTGTGCTTGAGGATGAGCTGCTCGGTCGCCTCCGCCACGTTGCCGGGTAGCGCGATCCAGTCGTAGTTCGCGATCACCAGGAGGCCGCCCGGCCGAAGCACCCGGCGCGCCTCAGCCGCCGCGCGCTGGCGATCGAACCAGTGCCAGCACTGGCCCGCACCCACCACGTCGAAGGTCGAGCCTTTGAACGGGAGCGCTTCGGCGCGCGCCCGCACGTAGCTCATCGCGAGACTCTCGGCGGCGTCGAGACGGCGCGCCTCGTGCATCAACGCCGACGAGATGTCCACTCCTGTAACGCGGCATCCGCTCCGCGCGAAGCCGCGGCCGAGATAGCCGGTACCCGTGCCGAGGTCGAGGATGCGCTGGCCTGCGGCTCCCGCGCCCAAGGTTTCGAGCCGGCGGTGGATCTCATCCGGAAAGCCCGCGCGATAGCGTCCGTAGTCGTCGGCGGTTTTGCCGAAATCGATCCGCTTGCCGTATTGTGCGATGCGATCTGACATATCGGCCATCGGAGCGCTCCTCGGACGGGATTCCGCGCGGCTTTCCGGCTCGCTGCGCCGATTATACAGTGGGGACGCGGCTGGACGCTAATCAACATATATATAGTTCAAAGAGAGCGCCGATTGCGCCGCTACGCCGGCGATCGAGCCCGCCGCCAGGGCCGCGCGGAGAGACCGAGGTGAAACAGAAGCTGCAGGATGACCTCAAGGCGTCGATGAAGAGCGCCGACAAACTGCGCACGATGACGCTGCGCGGCGTGCTCGCCGAGATCACGCGAGTCGAAAAGGACGTGCGGCGCGAAGCCAACGAGGCTGAGATCGTTCAGATCATCAAGCGCGAGCGGGCGCGGCGGGACGAGGCGCTGGATTTCGCGCGCCGCGGCGGGCGCGCCGACCTGGTGGCGCAGAACGAGGAAGAGGCGCGCGTGCTCGACTCCTACCTGCCGGCGGCGCTCGACGAGAACGAGTTGCGCGCGGCGATCGCGGAGCAGGTGGCGGCCGGGGTCAAACAGATGGGACCGCTGATGAAGGCGCTCAAGGATCGCTTCGGCGCGCAGCTCGACGGACGGGTGGCGAGCCAGCTGGTCAAGGAAGCGATCGCCTCGAAGTAAACGCGATCGCGCCGAAGCAGACCGCGAAGCGATCGCGGCCAACCCAGTCCGCCGGCTTATAGGTGGCTGCGTTTTCGGGGAGGATGCGCGGGACATGGCGCAAGGCAAAATCGAACCGTTCAAGATTGAGGTGTCCGACGAAGTCCTGGGCGACCTTCGCGCGCGCCTTGAGCGCACGCGGCTGCCCGGCGAGATCCCGGGCTCGGCGTGGGACTACGGCACCAACCTCGCCTACCTGCGCGAGCTTATCGACTACTGGCGCACGCGCTACGACTGGCGCGCGCAGGAGCGGGCGCTGAATCGTTTCGCGCACTTCCGCGCCGCTGCCGGCGGCGAGGACCTGCACTTCATCCACGAGCGCGGCCGCGGCCCCAATCCGAAGCCGCTCCTGCTGCTGCACGGATGGCCGGGGTCGGTGTACGAATTCATGGAGCTGATTCCGCTGCTGACCGATCCGGCGGCGCACGGCGGCGACGCGCGCGACTCGTTCACGGTGGTGGCCCCGTCGCTTCCGGGCTACGGCTTTTCGGCCCATCCGCGCACGCGCGCGATGAACATCCAGGCGATGGCTGACATCATGTTCAAGCTGATGCACGAGGTGCTCGGCTACGATCGCTTCGGCGCGCAGGGCGGCGACTGGGGCGCGGCCATCACCTCGCGCCTGGGCGAGGTCTATCGCGATCAGCTTTATGGAATCCATATCAACATGGTCGCGGTGGGAGCGGCCGAGGGACGCCGGCCGGCGGAGCTGAACGACGCCGAAAAGGTCTTTCTCGGCGACCTCGAGCGCTTTCGCCGCGACGAGACCGGTTACCAGTGGATCCAGGGCACCAAGCCGCAGACGCTCGCCTACGCGCTCAACGATTCGCCGGCCGGTCTGGCGGCGTGGATCGTCGAGAAGTTCCGCACCTGGAGCGACTGCCGCGGCGACGTCGAACGCCGCTTCAGCAAGGACCAGTTGCTGACCAACGTGATGATTTACTGGGTGACGGAAACGATAAACTCATCGACGCGGCTCTACTACGAGGCACGCCATCATGCCTGGCGTCTCAAGCCCGACACCCGAATCGAGACGCCGACCGCGGTCGCCAATTTTCCCGCCGAACTGATGCGCCCGCCGCGCAGCTGGGCGGAGCGCGCCTACAACATCGTGCGCTGGACGGAGATGCCGTCGGGCGGTCATTTCGCCGCGATGGAAGAGCCGGCGCTGCTAGCCGAAGACATCGGAGCGTTTTTTCGCGAGCTGAGCTGAATCGGCGACGGTACCGAAGGCCGCGCTCAGGGAAAGCTTCGCGGGGTGCCGGGATATCCGTAGGACGGTCCGTAAGGCGACGCGCCGTAGGGGCTGCCGTATCCATACGGCGACGCGCCATACGGGGAGCCATAGGGCGAGCCGTACGGCGATCCATATGGCGCCGCGCCGTAAGGCGAACCGTAGGTGGGCGGGTAGCTGTAGCCGTAGCTGCCACCGCCCGTCCCGAAGCCGCCGCTCCCCATGCTCAGCAATCCCATCATCCCGATAAGCGGGACGATCGCGCTCAGCCCGCTCGCACTCGGCATCCCGTTCTGTATGTATTGCTGCTGCTGTTGCGCCTGCTGCTGCTGTTGCTGATAGCTCTGGATGTTGCCGAGATCGCCGCCCGCCGACGCGCCCGCCGATCCGGATGGCGAGGACGAAGATCCGGCCGCACCGTAGCCGCCGCTCGACGGGGCCGACGACGAAGAGCCGCTGGCGCCGGAGGCGAGCTCGGGCCGCACGGCGATCCGGTTGACTACCGGGACGTTGGGGTTGTGCAGATACTGACGCGCCTTGTCGGCCGCGTCCTGCTTGCCGAAGTCGCTCGCCACGAAGCCGTAAAGAATGACCTGCTGATCGCCGCTGTCGTTCTTCAGCACCTGTGCGCCGACGAGCGGCAGGCGATGGCTTTGCAGGTAGGTCGTGAGCGAACTGCTCTGGCCGGCGTTGTTGGAGTATCCGGGCGGGACCGCGCCCGCGTCGGACGGGTCATTCGAACTGGCGCTCGCACTGGCGGAACTGTAACCGTTCGAGGCGGAGCCGTTGGAGGAATAGCCGCTGGTGGAGGAGAAACTCGTCGGCGGCGTCCCCGACCCGAATGTAAAGCCACGCATCGACGAGCTGCTCGAAGCGGGCACGGTCATGCACGCCGACATCGATATCGCACCGAGCCAGCACAGGATCACTGCGGCGATCTGGGCGATCCGTGTCACGCAATCGATCATATTCCCGCGCGCCGATTTCGCAAACAGGGCCCAAATCCGTCCCGGATTCGCCCGTCGAATCGCCCGAACTTGGTCGGCCGGCGCGCACCGTGCTAACCTTCGACGCGAAGGATGCGTTCCGCGATGAGAGTGGCGGGGAAATCCACACGCGGGGGCTCGGCGCTCGCCGGCGCTGCCCTGCTTGCAGCTTTTTCCGGCGCGGCGGCCGGATGCTTCGACTCCAGACGTCCGACCCAGGTGATGGTCACGCAGGTCGCACCCACGATGCATCCCGCCAAACCGCCTGACTGCAATATGCCGGTGCTCACCGCCGAGCCGACGGTCGGTTACCAGCAGATCGCGATCGTCGAAGCCTGGGCTGACATCAACGAAGACCCGGCCGCCGTGCTGCCGGAGCTGAAGCGCAAGGCATGCGGGACCGGCGCCCAGGCGCTCCTGATTCTCGGCGACAAGAAGCAGGACGCCGACTTGCATCTCTACACCTTCACTCCTAACGAGAGCGAAACCGCGGTCACCGCGGCCAACCGCAGTCCCAACCAGGCCGGCGATTACGTCAACAAGATGCAATACCGGCCGAAGGTCGGCGAGGAAGGACACACCGGCTACTACATCAACGGGATAGCGATCGATTACACCTCGGGTCCCAGCACCGCGGCTACAGGCCAGCCACCCACGCCATAACGCCCCGCTCCCCCTTGCGACGGAACGCGCGGGCGTAAAGCCCTTGCGGCGCGCGGAGCGTTCCGGTGCGCATGGGCCTCGGCCGAGGTGACGATCAGTCTGCAGAGTCTCACTTCACAAGCTACGATTTCAGAAACGCCAAAAGGTCCGCGTTCACCTTGTCTTGATGCGTCGCGAACATGCCATGCGGCGCTCCCGGATAATAGATAGCCTTTGCGTCTTTCACGAGACGCGCCGTCTTCTGCCCCGAGTCCTTTACGGGCACTATCTGATCTCCCTCGCCATGCAGGACCAGCGTCGGAACGTCGAATTTCTCAAGGTCGGCGGTGAAATCGGTCTCGGAGAATTGTTTGATGCACTCGTAAGCGCTCAACAGGCCGCATTGCATGCTCCAAAGCCAAAAAGAATCCAAAACTCCTTGAGAGACTTTGGCTCCGGGCCGGTCGGCGCCATAGAACGGAACGGCCAGGTCCTTGTAAAACTGAGAGCGGTCCGCGGCAAGGTCAGCGCGAAGTTTATCGAATACTTCCATCGGCAATCCCTCCGGATTCGCGGCGGTCTTCAGCATAAGCGGAGGAACCGCGGAGAGCAGTACGGCTTTTGCCACTCGTTTGCTGCCGTGCCTCCCAATGTAACGAGCGACTTCGCCGCCTCCGGTCGAATGACCGACAAGAGTTGCGTCCTTGAGATCGAGGGTCTCCATGATTGCGGCGAAATCGTCCGCGTACGTATCCATATCGTTGCCCGTGGCGCTTTGGGAGGATCGTCCATGTCCGCGGCGATCATGTGCGATGCAGCGGTAACCGCGCTGGACGAGAAAAAGCATTTGCGGGTCCCACGCATCGGCGCAAAGCGGCCAACCATGGGCGAAGGTTACGACCGGACCACTGCCCCAATCTTTGAAAAAAATTTCTGTATTGTCTTTGGTCTTGATTTTGGGCATTTCGGGTCCTCCCTTTCAGGGTGTATTCCTTGTGTGACTGAATCTCCGACTCGCCCGCGTAGCGCGGAAAGGATCTCCTCGCACGCAACGCGTCCGGCGCTGCGGTTCTTCAGCCCTTGATATTTCGAGATATCGGGACGGCGCGCTCCAGCGTGTGCCCCGGGCCAACCCGCTTCAGCGCAGACGTCCTACTGCGCCTGTGCCGGCGTGACGTTGAATCTGACCAGCTCGACCCTGTCCATTTCGGAGCCGTCCGGTCCGCCTTCGAGCGCGACCGTCTTTACCAGCCCGACGTTCGGTGCGTACCAGTCCATATAGGTAAGCTGAAGCTTCTGCTTCCTGCGCGCGTACATCCCGCCTTCATACTTCGCTTCGGTCTCGATACGGATACAGTTGCTGAAGCGGCCGGCGGGGGTTTCGATCTGTTTGGTCTCGGCGAAGGTGCGATGGCTCTGGTTGATGTCGAACGATCCCGAAAGATTTCCGTAGGGAAAAATGACGTTAGTCCACACCAGATTCGGCGCGAGCTGAAGCGGCAGAAACTGCGCCTCTTCCGAGCGTCCCCACGACGGCGCCATGATGGTTTTCTCGTCGTAGTCGAGCGCGGAGAGCCGCGCTATATACCCATTCTTGGCGTAATACACCAGCGGGCGGGTTCCGCCGCGCGCGATGCTGTACGACTCATCGACTACCAAACCGGTAAGTTTCAGCGCGGGGACGTACTTCACGCCGACCACGCGGTCGGTGATCTGATACTGCGTACCCTGGCTCTTGGCTAATATCTGGTAGGTCCAGGTCGAATTCGGAGTCAGCGGAAAGTAATTCGTGCCCGATCCGAGATCGGCCGATTTGCAACCCGCAAGCGAAACTATCGCCAGCGCGAAAGCTGCCAACCAGGCAACCGCTCGGCTCATCGAAGGTTCAGCCTCCTGGAAAAAAGAATTTCGCCGCGCCTTGAGCATCCGGACATGTGACGAGAGCGTATCCAAAGCTTCCGCGGCTTGGCAAGCTGCCCACGCACCCGCACGCGAGAGCCGGCTCGACGCCAGCGTGCCGGCGCGCGTCTGCTGGACACTTCCGACGCCGCCGCAGTAGAGATGGCGCAGGGAAACGCCGATGACCAAGAAAATCAACGTCTGTCTGACCTTCGATTTCGACGCGATCTCGGTCTGGATAGGCAACTTCCATGCTACCTCGCCAAGCGCGATCTCGCGCGGCGAGTTTGGCCTGGTCGGCGCACGACGGCTGCTCGACATGCTGCGCGACTGGAAAATTCCTTCGACCTGGTTCGTCCCGGGCCACACCGCCGACACCTATCCCGACGCCGTCGCGCGGATCGCCGCCGCCGGTCACGAGATTGGCCATCACGGCTACCGCCACGAACGCCTCGCTTCGCCCGAAGAAGAGCGGCGCGACTTCGACCTCGCGATCGCGTCGCTGAAAAAGGTCACTGGCCAAACACCCGTCGGTTACCGCTCGCCCGCCGCCGGGCTTACGCCGCTCACGCTCGAACTGCTCGTCGGCCACGGGATGCTTTACGACAGCAGCATGATGGGCGACGACTTCACGCCCTACTATTGCAGGGTCGGCGACCAGGCCCCCAAGGACAGCGCGTTCATCTTCGGCCGCCCGACCGATGTCGTTGAACTGCCGTTTACCTGGGGACTCGACGACTTCGTCGCCTTCGAACACATCTGGACCCGCAATGGCGTGAACCCGGGAATCGCCTCGCCCTCGCGCATCCTCGAGGTCTGGGCGGGCGATTTCGACTATCTCCACGGCCGCCTTGGCGAGGGCACCTACATCCTGACGCTGCATCCGCAATGCATCGGCCGTGGTCATCGGCTGCTGATGCTCGAGCGGCTGGTCGATCACATTCGAAGCCACGACGGCGTTAGGTTCAGGACGATGCGTGACGTGGCGAACGAGTTCAGGGCGGCACATCCACCCCAACTTTGCGCGCACGCCTGACCGCTGACGCCGCACGAGTCAACTTGCGCCTGCTCGCGCATAGACTAGGATCGCCCATGATGAAGGAGCCCGAGTCAAACCGGCGATAATTCGACGTCTGCATGAGCGTGATTGCTGGTGATACCCGCCGGCAATGAGAGGAACGGAATTTTGGAACGAGAATACTGGGCGAGTCTCTTCTTCAGCGGTGGCGACGATTTCCTCGCCGCGGCGCGCGCGTTCGAAGAGCGCGGGCTTGCCGGAATCGAGGTCCCGCAGGTCTATGGTCCTCCGTTCGTGCCGCTTGCCGCGGCGGCGACGGTCACCAGGCGCGTTCAGCTGGCGAGCGGTATCGCGATCGGGCTCGTCCGCAGCCCGTTCGAGACGGCGATGGCCGCCCTCGACCTGGACCACCTTTCGCACGGTCGCTTTGTCCTGGGCCTCGGCACCGGCCCGATGCATTTCACCAAGGGCTACTACGGCATGCCCTACGACAGGCCGGTTTCGCGATTGCGCGAAGTCGTGCAGATTCTGCGGCACGTCGAAGACGGCGCGCGCGCCGGCGCGATGAAACCGTGGCAGGGCGAATGCTATCAGCTTGATTTTCACGCCTACGCGCCGACCGCGCCGCCGCTGCGCGAGCGGATTCCGGTGTGGATCGCCGCCCTGCGCCAGCGGATGTGCGAGCTGGCCGGCGAGGTGGGCGACGGGCTCATCGGACATCCGGTGTGGTCTGTCGCTTGGTCGTTGGGTCAGGCGCAGAAGTCGCTTGCCGTCGGCGCAGCGCGCGCGGGGCGCGACCCGTCGAAAATCCACTTTCAGCCCTGGGTCACGGTGTCGATCGATCGAGATCCCAAAATCGCGGTCAACGAGGCCAAACCGTTCGTGGCGTTCTATGCGGGCTTTGCCCAGTACCATCCGTACTTCGAAGCCCACGGCTTCTGCGCGGAGGCGCGCAAGCTCCAGGAAGCGTCGAAGTCGATGACCTGCGCCGAGGCCGCTCCCCTGGTTCCGGACGAGATGGCGAAGACCTTCGCGCTCTGCGGCAGTCCCGACCAGGTGCGCGAGCTCGTCGAGCCGCTGTGGAAGCGGGCGAACTCGATGTTGCTCCTGCCGCCGAGCTGGGGACTCAGCCTCGAGCGGCTCGCGGCAAAAACGTCGGCGATCGCCGACACTTTCTGGACGGTCCGCTGAGCGCCGATGCTCTGCGCGAAGTGCTGAGTTCGAGAACGTCCGAGACCGATCCGGCCAAGCCTGTTCGATTCGTTTACTTCGGGCGGCGCGATTTCTCGCCCGCCGCCAGATGCAGCTCCGCGATCGGATTCAATCCGGCGGTCCAGCTGACGTTGCGTTTGAAGACTTCCATGTCATGGCCGGGAACCACGCGCGGCAGCTTGTCGCCGATAATCCCGCTCATCTTCTCGAACACCTGCATCACGTTCCACGGATTTCCCTGGATATAGCCGGGCGGCCACATCTTCTCGAGATTCGCGTACCAGTACACGCAATCGCCCGCCGCGATATGCGGGCCCGAGGCCGTTTCGATCTCCACCCACTGCGAGCCGAAGGTGTGCGATTGCGAGGCCAGCCGGCAGGTGACGCCCGGCGCGACTTCGCGATCGCCGTCGAGCAGCGTGACGCGGCCCGCGGCGATCGCCTCGGCGAAGCGGTCGAAGTTCTCCCAGTTGATCGACGAGACCGCCCACGAGCCGGGCCCCGCCGTCTTGATCAGCTCGCCGCGGCGAAGCCGCGTCCATCCCTCGTACTCTTCGCGCTGGACATAGACCTTAGCGTTGGGAAAAGCGACCACGTTACCCGCGTGGTCGGCATGCATGTGGGTCAGGATCACGGTGTCCACGTCCTCGGGACGAAAGCCGATTTTGCCGAACACGGCGTCGGGCCATTCGATATCGGTGAACATCCCGGAAAGCTTGTCTTCGGCGGAGGAGAAGCCGCTCTCGCCGAAGCCGGTGTCAATCGCGATCACCCGGCGCTCGCGCGCACCCGGCGCCGAGACCACCAGCGTATAGAGCATCGGAATTTCGAAGGTTCCGGTGTTGCTGGCGATCGGCGAGCCGCCCATGAAATCGCCCGACACCTTGGTGCGCGCGTAGCCAAGGACCCAGATGGAATAGTCAGCAGTCATCGACTCTTCTCCCCACGCCCAAGCGCCCGTGCGGCGCGATTCGAACCTGGCACTTCCGGCGTTCAGGCGGAAAACTCGATCACCGCGGCGCCGCTGCCCCAGATCGATCCGTAACCCAGCACCTTGCCCTTTGCCCCGTCGGAGCCGAGCGCACCCATCAGCCAGTAGTAGCTTTTGAATTGCATGTCGGCGCCGGTTTTCGCCGCATACTCGGGAACCAGATCCATCGCCTCGGCGGATTTGCCGGCGGCGATGAGATCGAGCAGCCTGCGGTTTAGCGCGTCGTCCGTCTCGCTCACGATCCTATCCTCGTCGTCGGTAATCTCGCGGGTGAAGTAGTGGCCGGAGAGCCCGCTCGAGGCGATCGCGACGGCGCGGCGGCCAAGCGCGCGCACCGCGTCGGCCGCAGCCTTGCCCAGTTTCATTTCCTCGTCACGCCCCGAATAGATGTTGCATGAGATGCACACGACCGGAATTTCATTTTTCGGATTGAGGAAGCTCAGCGCCACCAGCGTGCCGGTGTCGACCGGAAATCCCTCGTAATCCACCGGACGCACCTGCAGGCCAGCGGCCGTCCCCAGCTCGATCGTGCGATGCGCGAGTTCGAGGTCGGTGCGAAAGTCATAGGGCAGATTGCCGATATCGTACCAGTTCTCATCGACGTGCAATCCCGTCGGATTCGCGCGCGCCTGCACCAGGTGGCCGAGCACGGAAACCCACTGCGTGCTGAAGATCACCAGCACGTCGGGCCGCGCCTCGCGCACACCCGCGCCCGCGGCGTGGCAGGCGTTGCGCAATTCGGCGCGGCTCGCCGACTCCCGCGGCAGCATCACGTGCGGCATGCCCGGCATGATGTAGCCTTTGACGATCCGCCCCTGGGGCCGTGGCTCAGGCATGGAGGTTCGCTCCGGCGCCGTTCGCCTCCGCGGAGAGGTCCCATTCGACCACCGCGTTGCCGGTCGCGATCACGCTCCAGTAGCCGTGCACGCGCGCAGGAACCTTCGGAAAACCCATCGCCGCGAGCATCCAGAAGAGCCCACCCGACTTCACCTCGGCGCCGGTTTTTTCGATGAACTCGGGCAGCACCTGCAGCAGCTCGTCCATCCTGCCCTCGCGCATCAGACGCAGCACCCGCATGTCCCACAGGTAGTTGGCGTGGCTGAAGACGTGCTCCTTGCTCATGTCCTCGGGCAGATTGGGGTCGGGCTCGCGGTCGAAATGAAAATGCGAGAGCGTATTGCTCGCGGCCAGCACGGCGCGCCGGCCGGTCTTCTCGATCGCGCGCCGCGTCGCCCGTCCGAGCTTGTACATCTCCTCGATTCCGACGCCGAGCGAGAAATAGTAGGGCGAATTGTTCGCCGACAGGCTCAAGATCGGAATATCCCAGCCGGGATTGAGCATGTGCGAGGTGACGATCGTCCCGTAGTCGAGGCGAAAGTTCGGATTCGTCATCTTGCGCGCGATGAGGCCCTCGGCGCGCGCCTCGTCGTAAACGGCGTCGGCCAGTTCGACATCGATCGCGGTGTCGAAGTTGTAGCGGAAGAGATGCGGAAAGATCGGATCGACCGAAAGACCCTTGAGCCGCGGCACGCGGGTCACGTGATGGCCGACCAGCGTCATCCAATGCGGCGTATGGACGATGATCACATCAGGCTTGAGCTGTTTGATCTTCTCGCGGCAATTGTCGTAGGCCCAGCGCAGAACCTCCCATCCGCCGCTCGAGCGCGGGATGTTCTGCGGCGGATTTTCGCCGTACACGAGGTGCGGCGGATGCGGTGCGATAAAGCCACAGACGATCGATCCCTTGCCAGCCATGCGAGGCCCCTCCGAATCGGTTTTGACCGCCGCGCCGCGAGTCTTTCGGCTCCGGCGAGCACGGCCAGCGGAGCATACTCCACCGCGGCCGCATCGTGGAAACGCGGCGTGCTGGGTTATCAACGCGAGCGCCGACGAGGTCAGCGCCGGCGGCGGAATTTGGGCAGCGTCACCTCGGGCGTCACATCGTCGAACGCGACTTCCACCGGCATCCCGAGCGCCATTTCGTCGGGCTTGACGTCGATGATCCACGAAACCATCCGCACGCCCTCTTCCAGTTCGATCACGGCCGGCGCATAGGGCACCAGCGGGGCGAATTGCGGCACGAAGGGCTGCGCCGCCACGGTCCACGAAAACACCGTGCCCTTGCCTGAAGAACGCGCCCACTCGAAGTTGAACGACCCGCACTTCGCGCACATGTCGCGCGGAATATGACGCCACGCGCCGCAATCGACGCATCGCTGAAAGCGCAATTCGTGCGCCTGGCAGAATTTGTAGAACTCGGCCGCCGTCCCGCGCATCTTCGGCAGCGGCAGTTTGTATTCGCTCTCGGTCCCGGCCGCCATCGCTACCTCCTCAGGATCGCCAGTCCGCCGTCGCCGAAGTCGCCCCATCCCGTCACCAACCCGACCTCGGCGTCCTTGACCTGACGCTCGCCGCATTCGTGGCGCAACTGGCGCGCCGCCTCGACGATATGATTGATACCCCAGACGTGGGCCTCGGAATGGAGCCCGCCGTGCGTGTTGATCGGCAATTCGCCGCCGAGGCTTATCCGCTCGGGCGTGACGAAGTCCTTGATCTCGCCACGCTTGCAGAGCCCCAGCGCCTCCATCTGCAGCATCACGACGTAGGTGAAGCAGTCGTAGATTTCGGCAAAGTCGAGGTCCTTGGGCGTGACGCCCGCCATCCGAAACGCCTTGGGCGCGGCGAAGGTCAGTCCGATCACGAACGGATCGGGACGCGCCGGAATATCGTCGGCCGGATAGGGATGGCCTTCGGCGACGCCGGAAATATAAACCGGCGGGCGGCGGAGATCGCGCGCGCGCTCGGGCGAAGTGACAATCACTGCGCCGGCGGCGTCGGTCTCGAGGCAGCAATCGTAGAGCCGGAAGGGATAGGAGACCCATCGCGACTTCAGGTACTCGTCCATCGTGAGCGGACGGCCGCGCATGTAGGCATTCGGATTGAGCTGGGCGTGCTTGCGCGAAGTCACCGCAATCGTGCCCATCGTCTCGAACGGCGTGCCGTAGAGTTTCATGTGGCGGGTCGCAAGCCACGCGTACCATTGCACGGGCGCGATTGCGCCGTAGGGCAGATAGTATGCGCCGATCGTTGCGGCGAGCGGACCCGGCGGCGCCGAGCCTCTGCCGCCCTGCCCGCCCGAGCTCACGCGCATCACCGAGTAGCCGTTCCATCCGCACGGCACCAGCACGCAATTGGCGACGCCGAACGCCACCGCCATCGCGGCGCTTTGCAGCGCGACCACCGGGCTTGCGCCGCCCATCTGCACGTACGTCGAGTAGCGCAGGTCCTCGATTCCCAGGTTGGCTGCGAAATGCTCGGCCGAGGCGCCGAGCGGCGGCCCGACGACGCCGTCGATGTCGTGCGGCTTGAGCCCGGCGTCTTCGAGCGCCCGCGCCGACGCTTCGAGCATCAACTGCAGCTCGGTCTTGCCCGAGCCGCGCGTGAATGCGCTCTCGCCCACGCCGACGATGCATGCCTTGTCCTTCAACGACTCCATCGCAACGACTCCATTGCTTCACCGATCCTCGTTCACCGATCCTTGCTCACCGATCCTGGCGCCGCGCCTTTGATATTCTCAGCCCCTCTCTAGTCTTGTCCCAATGGTTCATTTAATAAGTGACGGGCCATGAGTTTGGACTGTTCGATGAGCGAAGCTGGCGAGGATGTCGGCGGCGGTTTTGGTCCACACGAACGGGCGCGGCTTTTGATTGTGGGTGTCGAGAAACTCCGCAATCGCACGTTGCAGTTCGCGGACGCTGCG
>DATJXN010000118.1 GCA_035500095.1 Candidatus Binataceae bacterium | reverse complement strand
GCCCGCGCCATCACCAGCGCGGCGTTGCTCGCCGCGTCGCCGTGGGCCGGGTCCTTGGGCGCCTCGACGCCTGCGGCTTCGGGCAGCGCGGCCGTAAGTTGGCCGGCGGCGCGCGCCCGCCCGACCGCGGCATTGATGATGGATTCGATCAGGTCTTTCATCTGTCAGCCGGAGCAATCGTGCCCCATCAATCGTGCCCCATCAATCGTGTCAGATAGCGCCGACGAGTTGTAGTGGGCCTTGCGCGACGCCCTTGAGGCCCGCCATCCGCGCGTCACGATTCGGTCCGATCCTGTGCTAAGAAATGCCGCAAGCGGGAAAATCGATTCGCTGTAGGAGGATGAGCCGATGGTAAAGGTCGCAGTGATGCTCAAGCGCAAGCCCGGGATGAGCGCGCAGGAATTCCATCGCTACTGGAAGGACGTGCATGGGCCGCTCGTGCTCGGAGTGCCGGAGCTGATGCGGCACTTTCGCAAGTACGTCCAGAGCCACGCGATCGAATCCGGTCTCTCCGACACGCCGGGCGGATCGGGACCCTACGACGGATACGCGGAGTTGTGGGCCGACGATCTCGACGAAGTGAAGAAGGCCTTCGCCGAACCGCGATACCTGGAAATCGTGCGGCCCGACGAGCACAAATTCCTCGATCTCGCCAATTGCGTCTTCATGGTGACCGAAGAAGTCACGATGAAGGGCTGAGACGGAAAGCTGGAAGCACGCAGTGAAAGAACGGGAGACCTGGTTAGGAAGATGAGCAGGAAGCCGATCGGCAAACTCGATCACATCGGAATCGCCGTAAAAAGCATCGCCGAGGCGCGCAAGTTCTACGAGGGCGTGCTCGGCGCGACCTTTCTCTACGAGCGCGAAAATCCGGCGGGCTTCAGGTATGCCGAATTCGACCTCGGCGGCACCATAATCGAATTGCTCGAACCGGCGCGCGAGGATTCCTTCATGCACAAGTTCCTCGCCGAAAACGGCGAGGGCTTCCATCACGTCACCTTCAACGTTCCCGACTCGCGCGAGCGGGCGGCCGAGTTGAAGGCCGCGGGCGTGCGTGTGGTCGAGGAGAAGGAACATTCGCCGACATCGTTCGAGGCCTTCATCTCGCCGCGCTCGTCGCACGGCGTGTTGATCCAGATCGGCTCGGGCTTCCCGACGCTCTCGGTTGACCCCCAATGGGAGAAGGTCGTGCCGGGGCTCAAGTTCGAGAAAAAATGACGCTCCGATGGCCGCGTGGAAAATGCCGCCGCCAATCAAGGTTTACGAGGCGCTGGGCGCGATCGGCGACGGCCGCGTGCGGCCCGCGGGCGGCGGCTGCGCCGCGCACGCATGGGGCGTCGTCTCGTCCGACGGCGGCAAGACCTATCGCGTCGAAATTTCGGCTGACGGCCGCGAGATAAGCTCCAACGACAACGCCTCGTACTGGCAGGGCTACCTCGGCTATCCCGCGATCGCCGTGCTGATCACGCGCGGAACCCTCAGCGCGACCGCCGGGGCGACGCGAGCGCTCGCCGGAATTCCGTGGAAGGAGCTCAACCACCGCTTCAAAAACGACTACGCACGTACGACTGCCGAGGTCGCGCGCATCGTGGGCGAACGCGGGGGCGACTTCGAGGCGATTCGCGGCGAGGCCGCCGCCATTCTCGCCGCGCTTGCGGCGCTTGGGCTCGAGCGCGGCGCCCGCCGTCGTCCCCCGCGCGAAGGCGGCGTGCGCGTCTAGTCGATTCGCAGGCGATCGGCGAGGCGGCTGAAGCGGCGGCGCTCGTCGGCATTGCGCACGGCCTGCGTCAGCGCGCTCTTCGTGCCGACCAGCACGCACACTCGCTCGGCGCGGGTGATCGCGGTGTAGAGCAGGTTGCGCCGGAGCATCAGGTAGTGCCCCGGATGGAGGGGGATGACGACGGCGGGATACTGGCTGCCCTGGCTCTTGTGCACAGTGATCGCGTAGGCAAGTCCCAGTTCGTCAAGCTCCGCCAGGTCGTATTCGGCGTGATTGTCCTCGAAGGCGACGCCGACGCGGCCGCGCTCGACATCGATCGACGCGATCCGTCCGATCTCGCCGTTGAAGACCAGCTTGTCATAGTTGTTGCGCAGCTGGATTACGCGGTCGCCCGCGCGAAAGGCGCGATCGCCCACGCGAATCTCGCGGCCGGCCGGATTGAGCAGCGCCTGCAGTTCATGGTTGAGGGCGTGGGCGCCGAGCGGGCCGCGGTTCATCGGCGCGAGCACCTGGATCTCGCGCGGGTCGCGCAGCTCGAAGCGGCCGCCGAGCAGGCGATGCTGCACCAGTTGCTTGATCGTGGCGACGATGTCTTCCGGCGAACTGCGCTCGAAGAAAAAAAAGTCGCCTTCGGGATCGTTGGCGGTCTCGGGCATCTCGCCGCGGTTGAGGCGATGCGCGTTGGCGACGATCAGGCTCGCGCGCGCCTGGCGATAGATTTGGCTCAGCTCGACCACCGGCACCAGCCCCGATGCGATCGCATCCTTGAGCACGCTGCCGGGGCCGACCGACGGCAACTGGTCGCGATCGCCGACCAGCAATAGCGAGCAATCCGGCGGCAGCGCCGCGAGCAGGCTTGCCGCGAGTTCAAGGTCCATCATCGAGGCCTCGTCAATCACCAGCCACGTGGTGCGCAGCGGAAAAGCCTCGCCACGGATGAAGCCACCCGACTCGGGCGAGTACTCGAGCAGGCGATGGATGGTCTTCGCTTCGCGTCCGCAGGCGTCCGCCAGCCGGCGCGCGGCGCGTCCGGTGGGCGCCGCGAGCGTAGCCTTGACGCCGGCGCTCGCGAGCGCCGCCAGCAGCGAGCGCAGAAGCGTGGTCTTGCCGGTGCCCGGCCCGCCGGTGATCACGGTGACCTTGCTCTGCAGCGCGCAGCGCAGCGCCTGGCGCTGTTCAGCCGACAGTTCGACGCCGCCGGCGCCCATCGCCGCTTCCATCGCGCGCTCGACCACCGCGCGGCCCATCGGCCGTCCCAGCGTCAGCCGCCGCATCCGCTCCGCCACAGCGAGCTCGGCGTCGTGCAGGCGGCGCAGGTAGATCGCGCGATTACCGTCGCCGCCGAGATCCTCGGCCACCAGTTCACCGGTCTCGACCAATTCCTCGACCGCCTGCGCGGCGAGCAGCGGATCCATCTCGAGCGCCGCGGCGAACTGATGCTCGAGGTAGCCGAAGGGCGCGAAGACGTGCCCCTCCTCGGCCATCCGCTCGAGCAGAAAGACGACGGCAGCGCGCGCGCGCTGGATCGAGTTTTTCGGGATGCCCAGCTTTTCGGCCACTGTATCGGCGGTGCGAAAGCCGATACCGGCGATGGTGCGCGCGAGAACGTAGGGGTCGCGGCGCACCACCTCGAGCGATTCACGCCCGTACATGTTGTGGATGCGCCGCGCGTGGCCGGCGGCGATTCCGTTGCCGCGGAGAAAGACCGTGAGCTCGCGCAGACCCGAGGAATCGCGCCACGCCGCGGCGATTCGCGCGGCCACCACTGCGCCGAGGCCGCGCACCTCGCGCAGACGCTCCGGCCGCTCGTCGAGCACGGCCGGCAGCGTCTCACCGAAATGCTCCGCGATCCGCCGGGCGAGCGCGGGGCCGACGCCTTTTATCTCGCCCGCAAGATAGCGCTCGAGCGCCGCCACCGAGGCCGGGCGAACGGTTTCGAAATCCTCGACCCGAAACTGCTCGCCGTACCTGGGATGGCGTTCGAAGCGCCCGCGCAATCGCAGACCCGCGCCGACATCGAGTCCGGCCAGACTGCCGACCACGGTAACGCGCCGGCGGAGATCCTCGTCGCTCCGCTCCAGCACGGCGACCGCGTACCCGCTCTGCTCGTTGACGTAGAGCAGTTGGTCCAGCGTGCCCTCGATTTGCAGTTCGGCCTGTTCGCCCGCTTCCGCCACTTGCCTCATCCATGCGGCGTGCGCTGACGCGCGCGCCGATTCGAAGAATTACTCGCGACACGGGCGGCGTCCAGCCACAAGGTGTGCAACTGTCAAGAGCGTTCCAACTGGCGCGGGTCAATTGCCGTAACACGATAACAGCCACAGCGTATCACTTGATGCGGAACGGGCATCCGCAGGCTTTCGCAGAAGCTCAAACGATCCTTCCGCGTTTCGCATCTGATTCGCGATTCGCAAAGCTTCGCATCTATCAGACTGCATGCGCCAGACTGCGGATCAGGCGATTTCAGCCAAATAAATTAGGGCTTTTTTCGAGAAATCGGGCCGGAACGGCTTGATGGCACGATCGATGCTCTTTCCCCCATCGACTCGACGGAGAGGGGAGAAAACGAATCGTGGCAACCGGAGCGCTGATTGAGATGTTGACTGTGAGTCTGATTCTCGGCGGCGCGGCCCTCGTTCTGCTCGGCTCGCTACTGAATCCGCGGCAGGCCGACCCGATGGGAATGTTTGGATTGCCGTCGGTATGCGCGGTCGCCTGCAAGCCAGTGCGCGCGAAAGGCAGGGCCACGGGCCCGCTCGAGATAGTGTCGCGGCGTGCATGTCGCGAAGCGGCGTAGGTGCATTTGCATCACGGAAGCACCGACGCGGGGTTTTACAACAGGGAGGCGACGAACATGGAGAACTCAGTTCAGGCGATTCTACTCGGTATCGTGATCATTTCCGCGATCGGCTCGATCTTCGGCTACCTCCTCGAGCCGGGACGCTTCACGAAGCGCAAGGCCGACGAACTGCCGGCTGCGGATCTGTCCGGCGCACAGACGCAGGCTGCGGATCGCTCGCCTCGCCTGGCCGCGTAACGAAGCATCATCGAATCGGCCGCTGATTGTACGACGCACCGGCCGCTGACTCACAGCGCCGGCGCCGGCGAGCAGCTAAAGCGGCTCGCCAGTGCCGGCGCTGATTTCTTCAGGCGGGCGTACCGCATTAAAGAAGAAATAGTAAAGCACGGCGTTCAATGCCTGCAGCAACGCAGCTATTTCCAACGGCAGCTCCAACCATGCCTGCTGCATCAGGTATCCTGCGGCGTACGGACTGATCGACGAACCGACCTGCGCAGGAAAACTCGCCATGCCGGCTGCCGCGGAACGCTCCGCGGGCGGTATCACACCCATCAGGAATGACTGCCGCACGGGAATCGAGAGCGTGTTGAAAATCATCCGCGCACCATACAGCACGCCCGCCAGCCAGAAGCTCGGCATCACTACCATCACGCCGAGCAGCAGCGCTGCGACTGCACGGCAAACCACTACCGCATTCACCGAACCATAGCGGACGGCCATCCGCCCGGCGAGCAGATACGGCGCCGCGGCGAGCAGGTTCAGTATGAAATACAAGCCGCCGATTTGGGCCGCGTCGACGCCGAAGCGCCGATAGAACCAGTAAACGAGCAGCGGTCCGAGCATTCCGACCGCAAGGCCGTTGGTCGCGGCAGTCACCATGAAGCGCCAAACCAGCCGCCACGACGCGTGCGAAAGCCCGAGTGTCAGACGGCCAGTGCGAATGCCTTCACGCGGGGATATATCGCGCGCGCCCCTCTTGTGCTCGCTCGAGTGAGGCGACTCGCGCACCGGAATCACCACCGCTACCATCGCGATCCCGATAGCGGCGGTCATGATGAAAAGCGCGCGGTAACCTTCGACAACGGGCCATCCCAGGGCCTGATGCATCAGCCGCGGCGTCCACGCGAGAAGCGACCCGGCGGCACCGCCTAGCACCGCGACAAAGGACAGGGCGCCAAAGGCTGTTGTGCGATCGAAGTCGGAGACCTGCTCTGCGATGAGCGGCTGCTCCGCCGGATAGTAAGGGCCAAATGCACCGGCGCTTCCAGCGCCGCCACCGCGGCCAATCGTGCCCAGTGCGGCGGCTATGGTGAGCACGACGAATCTGGTTGAAAAAGCGAATACCGCACCGCCCAGGGCTGTCATCAGCGAGATCGCGATGAGCATCGTTTTGCGTCCGAAGCGGTCCGACAGGATCCCGGTCAGCGCGGCCATCGCCGCACTGGCCACCGCGACGACCGCAAACATCAGCCCGATGTACGTCGCGTCATAGCCAAGCGCCGCAAGATAGAGCGGGACTACGATCACCAGGTAAGCTTGCGAAGCGCTGCGGAGACCACGTCCGGCAAACAGGCAGACGAGGTTGTCATTGAGCCATCGTGGACGCCACGAGGATGTCCCGGGCCCGGAAGGTTCATCAGCCCGTGCGGCGTCAAATTCGCTCTTTCCACAGCCACTCACATTCGACATGCGACCTTATCGGCAAACATACCGCTGCCGGACGCGGTATGAGAATGTTTGATGGCAGGAGTGGGCGTCCTGAGGCATGCGGAACTCACTGTGGATGCGCACTCCGTGTGATCCACAATACCAGCGCTCGCGGGTTTTCAATCGCGCGCATCGGCTTTAGGATACGGGCGAGTCGTTTCGACAGCGCGCCGGGCGCCTGGAGCCGCCGGCCGGAGACCTCATCATATGCCGTCAGCGCCGCACAATCCGCCGTTTCGCCCCGACCACGTGGGCAGCTTTCTAAGGCCGTCCGCATTGCTGAGCGCGCGCGCCGATCACGAGGCCGGAAAAATCTCGGCCGCGGAACTCCACGCGATCGAGGACGCCGCGATCCGCGAGGTCGTCAAGTTCCAGGAGAGCCTCGGCCTTCAATCGATAACTGACGGCGAGTACCGCCGCGCCGTTTTCTACATGGGCTTTTACGGCGGATTGAGCGGAGTCTCGGCAGCCTACGACACCTCGGGCCAGCAGGGATTGACGTTCGTCGATCGGCGGGGGCACAAGCTTCCGCTGATAATCCCGACCGTCGAGCGGCGGCTCCAATGGAAAGCGCCGATTCATGCGGCCGAGTTCAAATTTCTCGCCTCGCTCACCGCACGCACGCCCAAGATGACCATCCCCTCGCCCACTATCCTGCACCTCCGTGCGGGACGCGAGCATATCAGCCGCGATGCTTATCCCGACCTCGATCTTTTCTGGGCGGACATTATCGACGCCTTTCGCAGGGAGCTCGCCGCGCTGCACGAGGCGGGATGCCGCTACGTGCAGATCGACGAGACCACGCTCGCCTCGCTGAGCGACCCTTCGAGCTGGCCGTATCTCGCCCGCCGGGGCGACGACGGCCGCAAGCTGCTGCTCGAGACTTACCCGGCGATCATGAACGCCGCTTTCGCGGGACGACCCGCCGGGCTGCATCTCGCGATGCACATCTGCCGCGGCAACAACCAGAGCCACTGGAGCGCCGAGGGCGGCTATGACCTCGTCGCCGACACGCTGTTCAACAAGATCGACGTCGATTCCTACTTTCTCGAGTACGACACGCCACGCGCCGGCACCTTCGAACCTCTGCGCCTGGTGCCGAAGCATAAAACCGTCGTGCTCGGACTAGTCAGTTCCAAGTTCCCGGAACTCGAACCGAAGGAACTGCTCAAGATGCGGATCGACGAGGCCGCGAAGTTTATCGACCTCGACCAACTCTCTATAAGCCCGCAATGCGGCTTCGCCAGCACGGCGCCGGGGAACAAGGTGACGGTCGAAGACGAGGCGGCGAAAATTCGCCTGTGCGTCGACGTCGCGCGCGAAGTCTGGGGTTGAACACCGGACCGAACTGACGTACCGCCTGCAAATTCATGTGTGTCTCGCGAGCGGCGCTTTGGTAAGCTCCGATTCAGGTCTTCCTGAGCGAGTTCCGCAACGAGGTGTATGTGATGGCCCGTGAATACAACGTCATCGACGCGGACGGCCACGTACTGGAGCCGCCCGATCTATGGCAACGCTACAGCGAGCCCAAATTTCGCAATAACTGCCCGCGGCTAATCATCGACGGCGAAGGCAACGAGAGCTTTTTCGTCGATGAAAGCTTCGACTTCGCCCTGCGCCGCCGCGGCAATGAGCCGGCGACGCTCGGGCTGCTCGGTTCAATCGGCTCGCGCGACGGCGAGGTCGACACCCGCGTACCCTATCTCGAAGGGCGCAAAGGCGGCTTCGACCCTCACGCGCGCATCGTCGACATGGATCGCGAGGGTATCGACGCCGCGTTCCTCTATCCGAGCCTCGGCCTGTTCCTCGGCGGGATGAAGGATGCGGAGGGCGCGGCGGCGGCCTGCCGTGCCTACAACCGATGGCTCGCCGACTATTGCGCGCCGTATCCGGAGCGGCTGTTCGGCGCGGCTATGCTGCCGATGCAATCGTCGATCCCGCAGATCATCGACGAGATGCGTTTCGCGCGGCGCGAGTTGGGCTTTCGCACCGGCTTCGTGCGGCCGAATCCCTACAACAACCGCCCCCTCCACGACCGCGAATACTACCCGCTATGGGAGGAAGCCCAGGAACTCGACTTCGCGATCGGCATCCACGGCGGCTCCGAGAGCGGGCAGGACACGCTTGCGATGGATCGCTTCAGGCGCGGCGGCGCGGTGCGTCACGCGGTCGCGCATACGTTCGAGATGATGGCCGCGTCGACCAGCATGATCATGTGCGGCGTGTGCGACAAATTCCCGCGTCTGCGGGTCGCGTTTCTCGAATCGGGCGGGGGCTGGATGGCGGGATGGCTGGATCGGATGGATCGGCACTATGACGACAAGGGAATGAACGACACCGGGCTCTCGATGAGGCCGAGCGAAATTTACCGCCGCCAGTGTTTCATCTCGTTCGAGCCGGTCGAACGCAGCCTCAAACTGCTCGCCGACTATCTCGCCGCCAACACCATCCTGTGGGCCACCGACTATCCGCATCTCGACGGCTTCTGGGGCGCGGCGAAGATGATCAAGAAGATGGGGATGCCGCCGAAGACCGAAGCCGCGGTACTGGCGGGCGGCGCGAAACGCTTCTATAACCTGCACTGAGGAACGGTCGGAGGACCCGCGATGATTCGTCCGGATCGGATTGGCCATATCGTGCTCAAGGTGCGCAGCCTCGAACGCTCGCGCCCCTTCTACACGGAAATCCTGGGGCTCGAAGTGATGAAGGAACTGCCGGAAGTAAAGATGCTGTTCCTCGCGAGCAATCGCCGCGACCATCACGAGATCGCGCTCGCCGAGGTCGGCGAGCGCGCCGGCGCGCCCCGGCCGGGCGACGTGGGGCTTGCGCATTGCGCCTTCCGGCTGAAGAGCCAGGAAGATCTGGTGGACGCCTATCGCGAGCTCAAGAAGCACGGCGTACCGATCAGCTTCACCGTCAACCACGGCGTCACCCGCAGCATCTATTTTCTCGATCCCGACGGCAACCAGCTCGAGGTTTACGTCGATAACCCGCCCGAAGAGATCGCCCGGATGAGCGATCCCTATTTCGGGATGGACAAGCTCGAGTTCGCGCCGGACGAACCGGGTCTCCGCGAGTTTTTTGCGCCGATCATGGCCCGCGTCGCCAGGGGCCAATAGCGGCGGGCGAAAAACCGATGGGCATCCGCACCGGCAAGGAGTTCGTCGAGAGCCTGCGCGACGAACGCACCGTGTACGTCGGTGGCGCGCGGGTCAAGGACGTGACCACGCATCCGCCGTTTAAGGGCATCGTCGCGACGCTCGCCTCGCTCTACGACTTGCAGCACGAGCGCCCCGAGGAGCTGACTTTTCCTTCGCCCACAAGCGGCGATCGCGTGGCCGCGAGCTTCCTGATGGCAGAGACGGTCGAGCAGGTCGAATTTCGCATCAGAGCCGAGCAGGCGCGCGCGGATTTCACGTACGGCCTGATGGGGCGGATGCCGGATTTCTGCAACGCGATCCTGACCGACCTCGCAAGCGGCGTCGCCGACCTCGGCGCGCGCGATCCGCGCTTAGCCGAAAACATGCGCCGCTACCACGAGGAATGCCGCGAGCGCGACTGGTGCCTCACGCATACCCTGGTCGATCCGCAGGTCGACCGCTCGCGCGGCCCGGCCGAGCAATCCGACCCCTACCTGGCGCTCCGCATCGTGCGCGAGACGGACGCGGGCGTGGTCGTGCGCGGGGCCAAGATGCTCTCGACGCTGGCGCCGTTCGCCAACGAGCTATGGGTCGGCCCATTTTATCCGCGGCGCGAAGGCGAAGAGGACTACACGCTTTGCTTCTCGATCCCGTGCGCGGCGCCCGGGCTCAAGTTCGTTTGCCGCGAGCCATACGACGCGGGGCGCGGCGACTTCGACCGTCCGCTGAGCTCGCACTACGACGAAGAGGACTCGCTCGCGGTCTTCGACGACGTGACCGTCCCTTGGGAGCGGATGTTCATCTACCGCGATATCGCGATCTTCAACAGCATCCTGGTGCGCCGGCCCGGTTACGCGCAGCTCCAGGGATGCATCCGCGGACTCGCCAAGCTGAAGCTCCTGGCTGGCCTCGCCTGCCATATCGCCGAGGCGATCGGGCGCACCGACGCGGTTCACGTGCAGGCGCAACTGGGCGAGCTGGTCGCCAACGTCGAGTTGGTCGGCGGCCTGGTGCGCGCGGCGGCGCAGGAGGTCGCGGCGGCGCGGCGCCAGCAGCTCGCGCATCGATCGGTCGCAGCGACGCTATGGGTGCTGATTCCGCAATGCCAGGTGCGCGCGATCCAGGTGATCCGCGAGCTGAGCGGCAGCGGGCTCATCATGACGCCGAGCGAAAAAGACTTCGCCAATCCCGAAATCGCCGTTTACCTCGATAAATACCTGCGCGGCAAGGACACCGCGGCGCGCGACCGCGTGCAGCTTTTCAAACTCGCGTGGGATCTGATCGGCGAGCAGTTCGGCAGCCGCCAGTTGCAGTACGAATGGTTTTACGCGGGCGACCCCTACTTCACGCGCGGGCGCTTTTATCGCTCGCCGATGGCCCGCGAATACAAGGATATCGTCACGCGCCTGCTGAACTCGCGCAAGTAATCGGGCGAGTTCACTTGCGATCGAGCGCGGCGCGCGCGGCGCTCGTCCCCGCGATCCGTCCGAACACCGATCCCGACATCAGGCCCGTGCCGCCCGGATAGTTGAAGTAAAAAAGCCCGCCGACCAGCTCGCCCGCCGCGGTAAGGCCGCCGATCGGATCGCCGTCGGTGTTGATCACGCGCGCCTGCTGATCGACGCGCAGTCCCCCGAACGTGAACGTGACGCCGCAGGTCACCGCGTACGCCTCGAACGGCGGAGTGTCGATCGGGTTGGCCCAGTTGGTCTTGTCGATCGCGAGGCCGCGCGTACGCCGCCCGTCCTTGATATTGGGATTGAATTCGACGCCGGTATCGACGGCCGCATTGTAGTTCCTTGTCTCGTCGAGGAACGCCGCCGCGTCGACGTCCTCGAGCTTGCCCGCCAGCGCTTCGAGCGTGTCGGCGCTGGCCTTGGTCACGCGCCTTATCCGGTACTCGTCGCGCAGGAGATGGCTCACCTTGCGATCGAAAACCTGCCATGCGAACTGCCCAGGCTGTTCGAGAATCACGCGGCCATACTTGGCGTAGGTGTAATTGCGAAAATCGGCGCCCTCGTCGACGAAGCGCCGGCCGCGCCCGTTGACCATGATTCCGAACGGGTAGCTGTGCTTCTGGAAACCGTCGCCGACGCTCAAATCGCCGAACTCGGGCGCGTTGCGATCCCATCCCACGGCGTGGCATCCGGACCAGTTGCCGTATGGCATCGCGCCGATCTCGAGCGCCATCCGGATTCCGTCGCCGGTGTTAAAGCGCGTGCCGCGCACCTTGGCCAGATCCCATCCGGGGCCGAGATAGCGCGTGCGCCACTCGGCGTTGGCCTCGAAGCCGCCTGCCGCCAGCACCACCGCGCGCGCGGCGACGGCCGTCGCGCGCCCTTCGCGCCTTACGGCGACGCCAGTAACGCCGCTGTCGTCGTGCTCAAGTTCGAGCGCGCGGCTCCCATACCAGACCTCGATTCCCTCGCGCGCGGCCCCCGCATGCAGCGCGTCAATCAACCCCGGCCCTCCGCCCCACGCCTCGACCGTGAGCCCGCCCCAGAACTTGAAGCGTCCGCCGACGTTGAACGCCTGCCGCCCGTAGATCGGCTGAAAGCGCACGCCCTTGGCGCGCATCCACATCATGGTCTCGAAGCTGCGGCGCACCAGCAGTTCAGCCAGCTCAGGGTTGGTGCGGTATTGAGTGACGCGTGCAAGGTCGTCGAAGAACTGGTCCTCGGTATATGCGCCGAAGTCGGTGCGCGCCTTGTCTTCGTTGGTCAGATCGGGCATCAGCCGCGCAAGGTCGTCGACGCCGTCGTACGCGACGCGCATCGCGCCCGCGGTGAAGCGGCTGTTGCCGCCGCGCTCCGCTTCCGGCGCGCACTCCAGCACCAGCACGCTCGCGCCGGATTCGCGCGCGGCGAGCGCCGCGCACAGCGCCGCGTTGCCGGCGCCGACCACGACTACGTCATAGGAGGAAGACATCGAACACGGCTCCCGTCATTCGTAAAATCCTCGCTCGCGATCTCACCAGGACGTGAGCGAGTATAGCGCGACAGCCTCGCCGCGCGACCGTCCCCGTTACTGGCGGCGGCCGCGCAAATCGGGCGGGAGGATGCTCGCCGCGACCGACGCGTCGAGACTTTCGTACTCGCCATAGCCGATCGTCTCGTACAATTCCGCCCGCGTCTGCATCCGATCGAGCATCGCCTCGGCCGTGCCCTTGGCCTTGAGCTCCGCATAAAGCTCGCTCATCGCCTTCGCCGCGACCCTGAGCGACGACACCGGGTAGATGACCATCTTGAACCCGAACTCCTCGAACTCGCGCGCCGTGAAGTACGGGGTGCGGCCGAACTCGGTCATGTTGGCGAGCAGCGGCGCGTGAATCTCGCGCGCGAAGCGCCGGAACATTTCGGCGCCGGTCAGCGCCTCGGGAAAAATCGCGTCGGCGCCTGCCTCAAGATAAAGCCGCGCGCGCGCCAGCGCTCCGTCGATTCCCTCGGAGGCCGCCGCGTCGGTGCGCGCGATTATCTGCAGCGTCCGGCGCGCGCGGCGGGCCGCCGCGATTCGCGCCGCCGCGTCCTCGGGCCCGGCGAGCAGTTTGTCATTTAGATGCCCGCACTTCTTAGGCAAGAGCTGGTCTTCGATCTGAATCGCCGCCGCGCCGGCGTCTTCGAGCTCGCGCACCACGCGCATCACGTTGAGAATTCCGCCGTAGCCCGTGTCGCCATCGACGATCAGCGGCAATCCGGCGGCGCGAGAGATGATGCGCGCGCTCGCCGCCAACTCCTCGACCGTCATAATGCCGAGGTCGGCAAGTCCCATGCTGGCGCTCAGCGCCGCGCCCGAGAGATAGAGCGCCTCGAAGCCGGCGCGCCGCGCGAGCATCGCCGCAAGCCCGTTGTGCGCGCCCGGAATCGCAAGGATGCCCGCGCGCTCCCACAGCTTCGCGAGCCGCTCGCCTGCCGGTTCGCTACTATTCGCCTGCGTCAGCCACGTCATTCCCGTGTCCTCCCCGCGGCGCGATGCGCCTGCGCGTCAGGCGCATTATATCCGCCCGCGGCGCGATACGATGCTGTCGCTCGCGCCTCTTGCACGCGCTGCGGCTTTCCGTGCGCCTGTTCTTTTGTGCAATGATTCCGGCTGAACAAAGATACCGGCGAAGGAATGCGATGGCGGAGTACCAGGTAATCGTTATCGGGGCGGGCAATGCGGCGCTTGCGGCCAGTGTTTCGGCGCGCGGAGCGGGGGCGGAGCGCGTTTTGGTGCTGGAAAAGGCGCCCGAGCAGGATCGCGGCGGCAACACCCACTTCAGCGGCGGGCTCTTCCGCTTCGCGTTCGACCGCCCCGACGATCTGCTGCGTTTCGTGCCCAAGGCGCGCGAGGTCAAGGGCTTCATGGAAGGGATCGAGGCCTATCCCGCCGACGCGTTCCGCGAAGACCTGATGCGCGTGACCGAAGGACGTACCGACCCGGAGCTCTCGCAAATTCTGATCGCGAATTCGTACGATACGATCTGCTGGATGGCCGAGCAGGGGATCGCCTTCGAGCTCGCGCTGTCGCTGAGCGGCGTGCGCGTCGGCAACGTGATCAAATGGCCCAAGGGTGCGATCGTGCGCGCCGCGCACGAGGGCGTCGGACTCTCGCGGATGTGGTTCAATATCGCGCGCCGCGCGGGAGTCGAAATCCGCTACGGCACGCCCGTGATCCGCCTCATCCAGGATCGCAAGGGAGGCGTATGCGGCGTGGTGGTGCGCGACGCGGAAGGAATTCGCGAGATCGGCGCGGACGCGGTGGCGCTCGGATGCGGCGGCTTCGAGGCCAACATGGCGTGGCGCGCGCAATACCTCGGCCGCCCGTGGGATCACGCGCGCGTGCGCGGCACCCGGCATAACCAGGGCGACGGGCTCAGGATGGCGATGGACATTGGCGCGATGCCGTGGGGACAGTGGAGCGGATGCCATGCGACGCCGATCGACGCCGGCGCTCCGCCCTATGGCGATCGCGAGCTTACCGACAAGACCAACCGCCTCTCATATGTTTACGGCGTGATGCTCAACAAGCTCGGACTGCGCTTTGTCGATGAGGGCGAGGACCAGAACCTTTACACGTACGCCAAGTTCGGCGGCACGATTCTCAATCAGCCCGGCGCCGTCGCCTGGCAGATTTTCGACAGCAAGACCGTCGCGCTGCTGGAGGCGCGCTACTCGACCGGCCATCCGATTGTCACTGATACGCTCGACGCCATAGTCGCCCAACTGGGAGTCGATCGCGCAGCCGCGACGCGCACGCTCGCCGAATACAACGCCGCCGCGGGCGGCGGCGGCTCGTTCAATCCCGGCGTGCGCGACGGGATGCGTACCGAAGGCCTGGCGCTCCCGAAATCCAACTGGGCGCAGAAGCTCGACACGCCTCCTTACTACGCTTACCCGGTGACCGGCGGAATAACGTTCTCGTTCGGCGGGGTCAGGGTGAACGATCATGCGCAGGTGGTCGGCACCGACTGGAATCCGATACCGGGGCTGTTCGCGTGCGGCGAGATGGTCGGCGGACTGTTCCATAACAACTATCCCGGCGGTTCGGGACTGATGTCGGGCGCGGTCTTCGGCCGAATCGCGGGACGCAGCGCGAGCGCGGCCGCGCGCGCCGCCTCCTAGCGCCGTCGAACCGGCAACGCCAATGAACCAGCTCAGGTTGCGCGCGGTTTTCATGCGCGGCGGGACCAGCAAGGCCGTGATGTTTCGCGCGGCTGACCTGCCGGCCGAGCGGGAACTCTGGGCACCGATCTTTCTCGGCGCGATCGGCAGTCCCGATCCGAACGGACGCCAGCTCGACGGGATGGGCGGCGGAATTTCGTCGCTCTCGAAAATCTGCATAATCGGACCTCCGACCCGCGCCGACGCCGACGTCGATTACACCTTCGCGCAGGTCTCGGTGAAGGAAGCCTCGGTCGATTACAGCGGCAACTGCGGCAATATGTCGTCCGCCGTCGGGCCGTTCGCCGTCGATGAAAGACTCGTCGCCGTCGTGGAGGAAGCCGGGCAGGCGACGGTGCGAATCTACAACACCAACACGCGCAAGGTCATCGTTGCGCGCTTCCCGCTCGACGATGGCCGTGCCGCGGTGGATGGCGAGTTCGTCCTTCCCGGCGTCGCCGGTACCGGCGCTCCCGTGCGCCTCGATTTCCTGGAGCCGGGTGGCGCGGGCACGGGCAAACTGCTGCCGACTGGAAATGCCGCCGATACGCTGGAGGTGGACGGCCCGCGCGGAATCGAGGTCTCGATGGTGGACGCGGCGAATCCGTGCGTGTTCGTCCCGGCTGACGCGCTCGACGCAAGCGGCGTCGAGATGCCGGACGAGCTCGAGGCCGACGGCGCGCTGCTCAGCCGTCTCGAGGCGATGAGAATCGCCGCGAGCCTCAGGATGGGTATCGCGAGGACCGCGACAGAGGCGGCGCGCATCCCGAGCATCCCGAAGGTCGCGATGGTTGCGCCGGCGCGCCCGTCGCGGACGCTTGCCGGCGAGCGCCTGGCCGCAGAAGACGCCGACGTGACGGTGCGGATGATCTCGATCGGCCAGCCGCATCGCGCCGTCCCGCTGACGGGCGCGATGTGCCTCGCCGTCGCGTCGCGAATCGAGGGCTCGGTCGTAAACCGGCTTGTGCGCCCGAGCGCGTCGCCCGGCGATCCCGTGCGAATCGCGCAGCCTTCCGGCCTCACCGTGGTAGGTGCCACGGTAAAGCGCAGACGCGATCGCGGATGCGATGAATGGTTTGCCGAGAGCGCGACGGTTTATCGCACGGCGCGCCGCCTGATGGAAGGATGGGTGTTCGTGCGCGCATCCGCGCTCCCGGAAAATCTTCGGAGCGCGCTCTCGGTCGGCCGGAAATAGCTCAACGCGGTGGTCATCGTGACCAACGACACCAGCCTCGAAGCCAGAAACTATTCCGCGCACGAGGTCCTGCGCGACGGCGGCTCGATCTACATCCGCGCGATCCGCCCAGACGACAAGGAACGCCTGCTCGATCACTTCCGCCACCTAAGTCAGGACTCAATCTACTATCGCTTCTTCGGACTGAAGCATTCGCTCAGCGAACAGGACCTCGTGCGCTTCACCGAGATCGACTTCGCAGGCCATGTCGCCCTCGTGGCAACGCTGCGCGTCGGCGGCGACGAGCGTTTTATCGGCGTCGGCCGCTATGTCGTCACCGGGCCGGGACGCGCCGAAGTTGCGTTTGCCGTCCTGGACGAGCATCAGGGGCGCGGTATCGGAACCGTCCTGCTCGATCATATGGGACGCGTCGCGCGCGCCGCCGGAATCGTCGAGTTCCAGGCCGACGTGCTCGGCGACAACAACCGCATGCTCGAGGTCTTTTCCAAGAGCGGCTTCCGCGTAAAGCGTTCGGCCGACGCGGGCGTGGTCCATCTGAGCTTTCCGACCGGCGAGACCGAGGCCTCGCGCCAGGCGAGCGAGCAGCGCAACTGGACCGCGGGCGGCGAGAGCATCCGCAAGCTGCTCCATCCGCGCTCGGTGGCGGTGATCGGCGCTTCGCGTTCGCGCGAAAAGATCGGCGGCATGCTCGTCGCCAACCTGCAGCGCGCCGGTTTCAACGGGCCGATCTACCCGGTCAACCCGGCGGCAGGCGAAGTGATGGGGCTGCGAAGCTACCCGAGCGCGACCGCGATTGGCGCGCCGGTGGACCTCGCGCTCGTGGCGGTGCCCGCCGAACTGGTCCCCGGCGCGGTCGAGGACTGTGCGCGCGCGCATGTGCACGGCGTAGTTGTGCTCACGTCGGGCTTCGCCGAGGTCTCGCCCGAGGGACGGGCGCAGGAGGAACGGCTGTTCGAGGCGGTGCGGGCGGCCGGGATGCGGATGGTGGGGCCGAATTGCATGGGCGTCATCAACACCGACCCTGCCGTGCGGCTGGACGGCACCTTCGCGCCGACCCTGCCGCAGCCAGGCAACGTCGGGATGTACTCGCAAAGCGGCGCGCTGGGCATCGCGATCCTCGACTACATGAAGAGCCGCGGGATCGGAATCTCGACCTTCGTCTCCGCGGGCAACCGCTCCGACGTATCCAACAACGACCTGCTCGCCTACTGGCTCGACGACGGCCGCACCGGCGTGGTCGTGCTCTATCTGGAGAGCGTCGGCAATCCGCGCAAGTTCGCGCGCCTCGCACCCGAGGTCGCGCGCCGCCGACCGATCGTCGCGGTCAAATCGGGACGCTCGGCGGCGGGACGGCGCGCCGCATCCAGCCACAGCGCGGCGCTCGCCAATCTCGACGTCGCCGTCGAGGCGCTGTTCGAGCAGGCCGGCGTTATCCGCACCAACACGCTGATGGAGATGTTCGACGTCGTCGCGATGCTCTCGACGCAGCCGGTACCCGCCGGTCAGCGCGTCGGCGTGGTGACCAACGCCGGCGGCCCGGGAATCCTGCTCGCCGATGCGTGCGAAGCGAACGGCCTCGCGCTGCCGCAACTTGCCGAGGGTACGGTCGGCGCGCTGCGCGCGTTCCTGCCCGCGCGCGCGTCGTTCGGCAATCCGGTTGATCTGACGGCAACGGCGGGAGCGGCCGAGTACGAACGCGCGATTGCGGCGGTCGGCGCCGACCCTAACCTCGATTCGGTAGTGGCGGTCTATATCCCGGCGACCGAGGCGCCGCGGAGCCTCGTCGCCGACGCGATCGCGCGCGGCGCATCGCAGGTGCCCGCGCATAAGCCCGTCCTGACCGTGTTTCTCGCCTCGCAATGGCCCCCGCCGCTAATCGACGCCGGCGCGCGCGGGCAGATTCCGTCGTATGCGTTTCCGGAAAATGCGGCGCGAGTGCTCGGGGCGGCGTGCGGTTATGCGCGATGGCGCGAGCGGCCGCGCGGCATCGCGCTCGAGCTAAGTCCGTTCGCGATGGGCGCGGTGCGCGCGGTGGTCGACCGCGCGCTGCAGGACGCCGCAGGCCCAATCTGGCTTGCCCCGGAAGACATCACGACCATCCTGCGCGCCGCCGGAATCGAAGTCGCGCAGGCCCAGCGCTCCTCGGTGGCCGACGCACCGCGAGTAGCCGACAGCCTCGGTTATCCGCTGGTCGCCAAGGTGATCGCACCGGGCGTCACGCACAAGAGCGATATCGGAGGCGTGATCATGGGATTGCACTCGCCGGTCGCCGTGGCCGAAGCCGCCGTCACGCTCGCCGAGCGCACGCGCGGCGCCGGCGCGGCGCTCGAAGGCGTGCTCCTGCAGCGCGAGGTCCAGGGCGGAATCGAGGCGCTGGTCGGAGTCACCACCGATCCGACCTTCGGTCCGCTCGTGGTGTGCGGGCTGGGCGGCGTGATGGTGGAGCTGCTGCACGACGTCGCGTTCCGGTTGAGTCCGGTCACCGATATGGACGCCCGCGAGATGCTCTCGACGCTGCGAACCTCGCGCCTGCTCGACGGCTATCGCGGCGCGGCGCCCGGCGATCGCGAGGCGCTCGTCGCCGTGCTCCGGCGCGTCTCGGCGCTGATCGAGGCGATTCCCGAGTTGACCGAGATGGACCTGAATCCGGTCAAGGTGCTGCCGCCCGGAAACGGCGCGATCGTGGTTGACGCGCGGATGCGGCTGCGTCCGACGCCGAGGCGGATCTAGCGCGGAGCGCTCTGCGCACGCGGCGCCGGCGCCCCTTACTGCTGCGGTTCGTCTTCGCGTTCGGGCTGCGGCGAGGCCGCGTCGCCGGGCGAACCGGCCTTGGCGGAGTGTGCGGGCGATTCAGCCGAGGCTTCGTCCGAAGCTTCGGCTGAAGCTTCGAGCGATGACGACGATGACTCGGGCGCGGGCGCCGTCATCGCGAGCTCCTGCTGCACTCCGGGCGCGTCGTGCTCGCTCGGGGCCTGCTCGCTCGCAGCCTGCTGGGCGGCGCGCTCTTCCAGTTCCTTGAACTCTTCGAGGTCCGGCAGGCCGTCGAGGTCGCGCAGCCCGAACACTTCGAGGAACTCCAGCGACGTGGCGTACAGGATCGGACGTCCCGGCGCTTCCTTGCGCCCGGCGATCCGCACCAGCCGGCGTTCGAGCAGCGTCTCGAGCACGCCGCCCGAATCGACGCCGCGCAGCTGCTCGATTTCAGGACGGGTCACGGGCTGGCGGTACGCGACGATTGCGAGCGTCTCGAGCAGCGGACGGCTCAGGCGCGGCGGCTTGGCGGCGAGGAGCTTGCGCACGTAGAGCGCGTGCTCCTTGGGCGTGCGCAGCTGGTAGCCGCCCGCCACCTCTTCAAGCACGACCCCGCGCGCGCCATAACCCAGAAGCATCGCGCCGAGCGCCTGCTTAATCGCGTCGCGCGGGACGTTATCGAGGACCGCCGCGAGCCGCGCGAGCGAGACCGGTTCGCCCGCCGCGAACATCAGGCTTTCCAAAATCGCCTTGAGCCGTTCCTCTTCCATCCCGCTCCCGCTGCCGCGCCGTTAAGCCTTAAGCCTTCGTACCAAAGACCGCGTTATCCCGAACGCGCACTATCGAAGGCCGCATTATCCAATATCGAGCGCGCCGCGCTTGTTCATTGCTGTTCTCCGTCCGCCGGCGCCGCCGGCGCCTCGGCACGAGCCGCCCGCTCCAGCAGGATCGGGCCGTAGCGGCGCTCCTGATGTGCGCGCACCCTGCCCTGCCGGATCAATTCCAGCAGCGCCATGAAGGTCGCGATCACCGTCGGGCGATCGTCCGGATCGTTGAAATCCTCGAACAGCGCTGCGAACTCCACCGTGCCGCCGCTCTGCTCCAGCGCCGTCATGATCCGCGGGATGCACTCGGCGACCGGAACGTCGCGCAGCGTGATCTGACGCGGCGTCGCGTCGCCGAGCCGCTTCAGCACCGCCGCCATCGCCTCGACCAGGTCGAAGAGCGACACGCTAAGCCGCGGCGCTCCGCCCGCCTCTTCGTCCTGCGGCTCCGGCAGCTTTTCGCCCGGCGCGGCGAAGACGTCGCGGCCGAGCAGCGTGCGCGCGCCGAGCTTCTCGGCGGCCTCGCGATAGCGCTGGTACTCGAGCAGTCGCGCGACCAGGTCCCGCTTGAGTTCCTCGGCCTCCTCCAGCTCCTCGGTCCCGGCGTGCGGCAGCATGGAGAACGACTTGATGAGCAGCAGTGTCGCCGCCATCACCAGATACTCGCCGGCCACGTCGAGGTTGAGCGAGTCGAGCAACTCGAGATAGGCGAGATACTGTTCGGTGATGACCTTGGCGGTGACGTCGCGCGCGTCGAGTTCCGCCCGCTTGATCAGATGAAGCAGCAGGTCGAGCGGCCCCTCGTAGATCGGGAGGCGAAAGCGCGGCCCCGCCGCCGCCTCGATGCGCTCCGCCGCGTCGTGCGCACCGCCGCTCACAGCAGCACCCGTGCGATCGCGTTAATCAGCGGGCCAATAACCACGTCCACCGCGTTCGTATACAACAACGCGAATAATATCAGAAGTCCGTACGGTTCAAGACGCGCGTAGGCCCGCGCCGCCAGCGGCGGCAAAAGTCCCGCCACCACCCGGCCGCCGTCGAGCGGCAGCAGCGGCAGCAGATTGAAGATCGCGAGCAGTACGTTGATCATCACCGACGCCTGCATCATGTAAACCAGCGGCAGTGCGATCGCCTCGCCCCACGGCGCGTTGACATAGGGCGCGAGCATCCGTGCCCCGAAGGCGCTCGCGACCGCGAGCGCGAGGTTAGTCAGCGGCCCCGCCGCCGCGACCGCGATCATCCCGGCGCGTCGAGGGGTCAGGCGCCGGAAGTCGACCGGCACCGGTTTTGCGTAGCCGAAAACGGGCAGATGCAGAAAGAGCAGCAGCGCCGGCATGATCACCGTGCCGATCGGATCGACGTGGCCGAGTGGGTTGAGCGTCAGGCGCCCCGCGCGCCGCGCAGTATCGTCGCCGAGCAGGTTCGCGACATAACCGTGCATCACCTCGTGCAGCACGATCGCAAACACCGTGGGCACCGCCCAGATCGAGAGGGTGACGATAAACTCGCTGACGTTGCCCACGCGTTGGTTCTCTCGCCTTCGGATCGCGCTCAAGAAATTTCGGCCCGTGCGGCGCGCGCGGCGCGCGGATGATGCGTGCGATGGACCTTGCGCAGATGGGTCTTCGACAGATGGGTGTAAATCTGCGTGGTCGAGATGTCGCTGTGGCCGAGCATCTCCTGCACCGCACGCAAATCCGCGCCGCCTTCCAAAAGATGTGTCGCGAAACAGTGGCGCAAGGTGTGCGGGCTCACCCACGCAAGCCTAGGCTCCGCGAGCGTCCATCCCTTGAGCGCCTTGAAGAACCCCTGCCGCGTCATCGCGCGCCCCAGCCTGCTCGTAAACACGGCCGGCGAAGGCCGCGCCGCGCGGCCCTTTTGCGATCGCTCACGCTCACGCGCGACAAGGTAGCTCCTGAGCGCGCGCACCGCAGCCGATCCGATCGGCACGATCCGCTCCTTGCCGCCCTTGCCCATCACGACCACCATTCGCTCGGCGAGGTTGACCTGGCCCGCCCTGAGCCCGACCAGCTCCGAAACCCGCAAACCGCATCCATACGCCAGCTCGAGCATCGCGCGGTCGCGCTTGCCGCGAAGGGTTTTGGTGTCGATCGCGTCGAGCAGCATCTCGAGATCGCGCCGCCCGAGCGTGCGCGGCAACGCCCGCGGATGCGGCCGCAGCTTTATCGGCGCGGCAGGGTCCTGTTCGACGATCTTCTGCTCGACCATCTCGCGCGCAAGCCCGCGTATACTCGCCAGATGGCGGCGCTGACTCGCAACCGCCATCCCGCGCCGGCCCATCGCTTCGAGGTAGCCGCTGACCGCGCGCGCCGTGAGCACCGCGGGTTCGATTCCGCGGTCCCGGCAATGCTGCTGGAACTCGCGCAGGTCGCGCGCGTACGCCTGCACCGAGTTGTTGCCGAGGCCGCGCTCGACCCGCAGACGATCGAGATGGCGCTCGAGGATCGCGTCCCAGGCGTCGTTCGGGGGGCGGCGCGAGCCGCGCGCCGCGCCATTCGATCCGCTCTGAGGCGCCGCCGCTGCGAGGCTCAGCCGGGGTTTCACGACGCTCCATTATGCGCCGGAACTTCGTCCAGCCGCTCGACCAGCGCCGCGCGCAAACGCCGCATCGCCTCGAGCTCGACGACTTTTCCGCCGTTCGCGTCGCTGATGTAGAAAACGTCCAGCGCCTGGTCGGCGTTGGTCGAGATGCGCGCGAGATGGATCACCATCCCGAGCTTGAACAGGGTGTGCGTGATCGCGAACAGCAGCCCGACCCGATCCTGGGTGAAAACGTCGACCACCGTGTATTGCTCGGAGCTGCGGTTGTCCACCGTGATCTCGGTCGCCACGCGGCGCACGAATGTGCGCCCGGCCACGCGCGAGCGCTGCGCCCCAGCCACCATCGCCTCGAGGTCGCGCTGGCCCGCCAGCACCGCTTCGAGATCGCGCTCGACGCGCAGCCATCGTTCCTCTTCCATCGCCATCCCCCCGGCGCCGTGCGATACGCGAAAGACGTCCAGCGCCACGCCGTCCTCGCGGGTCGTGATCCGCGCGGAGAGAATGTTGAGATTGTTGGCGGTAAGCACGCCCGCGATCTTAGAGAACAGGCCCGGCTGGTCGCGCGTGGCGACGATAAACTCGCTGAACTCGAGTTCGGGAAAGTGGCGATGGCGGCAGACCAGGGCCTGCTCGCCCAGCGCGCGCATCAGCTCGAAGTGCATCGGGATGTCGTCTTCCGAAACGGTCAGGAAGTAGCGCTCGGGCATCAGGTCGAGAAACGCCGCGAGCTCTTCGAGAGAGGCGCCGAGCGGTCCGAGACGCTCGCGCACGGCGGCCTTGACCAGGGCGAGGCGGCGCGCGGGATCGACCGCCTCGCGATCGCCCTGCTCCAGGATCTTGAGCGCGCGCATGTAGAGATCGCTCAGCAGCATGTCGCGCCAGTTGTTGTAAACGTTGGGCGCGACCGCGCGCATATCGGCGAAGGTCATCAGGTAAAGCGCCTTCAGCCGATCTATCGAGCCGGTCGCGCGCACGAATTCCTCCACCGTGCGCACGTCGTCGACGTCGCCCTTCTGCGCCACCTGCGACATCATCAGATGGTTGCGCACCAGGAATACGACCAGGTCGGTCTCCTCGCCGTCCAGCCCCAGGCGGCGCGAGACTTCGGCCGTCAGCACCGCACCGCGTTCGTGATGGTCGTGGCCGTGGCCTTTGCCGATGTCGTGCAGGACCAGGGCAAGAAAGATCAGCGGCAGCGCGGCGACTTCGCGCGCCACCTCGGTCAGCAGCGGGTTGCTGTCCTTGAACTCGCCCGCGCGCAGCCGCTCGAGCTCGCGCACCGCGGCGAGCGAATGCCGGTCGACGGTATAGATGTGGTAGAGGTCGTGCAGGACCCGCGCGTACAGATTGCCGAATTCGGGAATCACCGCGCCGAGCACGCCCGCGCGATGCATCGCCTCCAGCGTCTCCGCCACGCGCTGGCGCCCTGACAAGAGACCCATCAGCGCCATCCCGGTCCGCGGATCGCATCGGAAGGCGTCGTCGATCAGGCCGAGGTTGTCGCGCACCTGCTGATACGCGCTTCCCGAAAGCTCCACGCCATGCGCCTGGCAATCGGCGAAGATGGTGATCAGATTGATCGGCGCGCGGGTGAAGAAGTCCTTGTCCGCGATCGCAAGCAGGCGCCCCTGGATGAGCACGCCGGGGCGGATCTGACGTCCGCCGGCGCGGCGCATGAAGCGCCCGGCGGAAGGATCCTCGGTGACGCGGGCTATAAGCCCCTCGGAGAACCGATGGATCGCGGCGGCCTGCGCGTAATAGTGGCGCATCAGCGCGGAAGACGCGCTGCCCGAAGCGCTGGCGCTGAAACCGAGCAACGGAGCGATCTGCTCCTGGTACTCGAACGTGAGCTGATCGTGATGCCGTCCACTCAGGAAGTGCAGCGAATTGCGCAGGCGGTAAAGAAAGTCCTGTGCACGCACTACCTCCTCGAGCTCGGCGGCGCTGATGATCGCCTTCTGCACCAGCTCGGGCAGCGAATGTACCTTGTACTTGACCTTGGCCAGCCAGAGCGCCGTATGCAGGTCGCGCAGCCCTCCCTCGCCCTCCTTGATCTGCGGCTCGAGCAAGTAAATCGAATCGCCGTAGTGGCGATGGCGGTCGCGGCTTTCCTTGAGCTTGGTTTGAAAAAATTTCTGCTGGTTGCGGTTGAGGACCTCGTCGACCAGCTCCTTGTCCAGCGCCGCCCACAGCTTCTCGTCGCCGGCGAGCAGGCGGATATCGAGGATCGCGGTCTTCTCCTTCAGATCGTCGTTGGCGGCGCGCACGCATTCACGGATGTTGCGCACCGCCTGGCCGACCGTGAGGCCGGCATCCCACAGCGCGTGCAGGATTATCTCGGTCACCACCTCGACGTAAGGGCCGGGCTTGTAGTCGTGCAGAAAGAGCAGATCGATGTCGGATTGCGGATTGAGCTCGCCGCGCCCGTAACCGCCGCGCGCGATGACCGCGAGGCGCTGGTTCAGGCGCGCGAAACGCCGCGAATGATGGAGCTCGGCGTAACGATAGAGCGCGCGCACCAACCTGTCGATACATCCGGTGTATTCGCGGACGATCTCCATCCCGCCGGCGCCGGCGAAATGCCGCGCCGCAAGCTCTTTGCGTACCGCGTCGAGCCATGCGCGGGCGGCCTGTCCCGGCCGCTCGGCACTCCGAAATTCGGCGTAGAGCGAATCTTCGTCGCGCGCGGTTGTGGGCTCGGCCACCGCCGCACTCCCGGCGACGCCTGGAAGCGGGGCTTCGTTCACAGATTGCCCACCGCGGCGTCGGCGTTGAAGTAATGGAGCGCCGCTTCCGCGATACCCTGCGCGAGGACCTCCTGGTACCGCGCGGAAGCCAGACGCGCGGCCTCCTCGCGGTTGGAGAGAAAGCCGCACTCCACCAGCACCGCGGGCATCCGTGCGCCGACCAGAACGTAGAATGGCCCGCGCATCGCGCCGAGCGCGCTCACCCGCACTCCCAACGAGGCGTTAAGGTCGGCTGCGGTCTGCGCCTCGATCATCGAAGCAAGGGCGACCGACTCGTTGGCCTTATATTGCTGGCGCATATCGCTCAGGATGTAGTTTAGGTCGCCCCTTGCCGCCGTGCTATAGGCGCCCTCGCTCGCGTTCTCCATCGCCGCCAGCCTGATCGTCGCGCGATCGGTCGTGTTGTTCAGGTAGTATGTCTCGATTCCGGTCGTGCCGGCGTCGGGACTCGAGTTGAGATGGATCGAGATGAAGAGGTCGGCGCCGGCCTTGTTGGCAAACGCGGTGCGGTCGGCAAGCGTCACGAAATAGTCGCCCGTACGAGTGAGTATTGCGCGGACGCGGCGGCGCTCGAGCTCGGTCTGAAGGCGAATAGCGATCTGCAACGCGAGATCTTTCTCAAGAAGCGGCGCGCCGACCTCGGTGCCCGAATCGTAGCCGCCGTGACCCGGGTCGATGACAACCACGGGCTCGCCCGCGGCGGCCCCGGCTGCCGGCGGGAGTCGCACAGCGGCGCTCTCCAGCGGAGCGTCGGCCCGCGCCGGCGGCGCGTCCGGCCGCCCCGTCGGGGCGCGCGGATGTGCCGCCGCCAGCTGCACGCGACCGTCCGCGTCGGCCGCAGTTGCGGC
>DATJXN010000117.1 GCA_035500095.1 Candidatus Binataceae bacterium | reverse complement strand
CGGATTCTTCCGAGACACGGTCTGAGAATAGTCGATAAATGGCCCTATCCGGCAAACGGCAGAAGCACCACTTGGCGTCCCGTCTTCAAGCTCGCGGCCAGCGTTCTCGGTTGGATACTGCCGAACGACGACCCGGGAGACATTTTGTGCTTGATGGTTCGGAAAGACGCCGTGCCCGATCCGGCTCGATATTGATTAGGAATCATCAACGGGGCAGCTTGCCATACATTGCGAGTGTGGGGGAGAGACCCGTGATTCTCCGCAATACTTGTTGCGCTCGTTTCTGCCCTTCACCCCACCTAATTGATCTTCGGGAAACCTCCTCTCCTTTTCGCCTGCGTTACGGCGCGCTCGAAATATTATGTCTACTTGGCGATCGACATGGCGTGCGCTGGGGGCGCGCCCGCTCGGTACGATCTGCACGCCTAACCTCGGCTGACCCGGACGTAGCCTCGTCGCGGGAGTCTGGAAGACCGCAGCCCCTGGTCGGGACAACCAGCCGACCTAGTTCGGCAACCAAATGATGCGGCTATGAAACGCCACTGGGAAAACTCCCAGGCCGGCGAAGAGCCGCCCCCTGACTCGAGCGAATCGGCGATTGTTCGGGGACCGGTTCCGGTTGCGGCGCTTCGAACCGTTAAGCTACAAGGACCCTAGAACCCTATCCACGGCCACAGGGGAAACAGATGAAAAGATCGCTGGCAGTTGTTGTGCGGGTTCTCTTGATCGCGGGGATGACGTTCGTCGTCACGAGCATAGCGTCCCAGGCGCAGGCTCAATCCCAGAAGAGGAAAGCCGCCAAAGCCCAGGCGCAGGCCGCCGCCGCGCAACCGCATCTCGACGAGGCCTACCGCAAGCTCAGGCGCGCGCACTACGTGCTCGGTCAAGCCTGCAAAAACCTTGGCGGTAACCGAGCGAAAGCAAATCAACAAATCGAACAGGCATTGAGCGAAGTCCAGGCCGGGATTACGGCCGAGCACGGGAGCGTGCCCACGGTCTCGGAGTCCTCGGACATAAAAGTTACACCCGGACAGCTCCATCCCTACGTGCACGACGCTTTGCGGGAGTGCAAAGAGGCCAAGACTCAATTGCAGGCCGCCCAGGCTGCGGGCGGTCATCGCGACAGGGCCATCCAGTACATAGATGCGGCTGAGCCGTACCTGCAGGCGGCGACCCTGGAGCCGGCCTGTCACTGAAGCGGCCTACGCCTTCGCCGCCGACCGGAGCCTGCCTGTCCCGGTACTACTTCGGAGGATGATGCGGGTTCTGCTTGCCGGCGCGAAGGCGCGGGTCGGCCGAGGAGACGCATACCGAGTTGTGGTAGAGCCAGAGCTTGAACTGGATATTCAGCGACGTCATGTCGCCGCTGCCGTACATCCGCACCATGTTGTCGCGCTGCTCCTCGCATCCGGCCGCGGTGTCGGAGGAGTCCATCTGGTTCCACTGGCTGAGCGGCGCGTCGAGCTGTAACGGGCCGGGCGGATCGGGCGGACTGAACGGCGGCGTCAGCAGATACCAGGCGGCGAGCAGGCCGAGCGCGGCTGCATGGCGAAGCTCGGGGAACCTCACGATGCAGGGATTGTAGCGTCCGTGCCGCCGCCAGGAAACCGAACGGGAATCGTTCGATAGACAGGGCGCGACGCCCTTTTTTTACGACAGCGGGCGCCGCCGCGGCTGCGGAGCGACGAGCGCCGCGCGCTCCTTGAGCTTCGCCGTCGAGCGCGGCTTGCGTCCGAGGTCGGCGAGCGTGCGCCGGATCGCGAGATCGTCGGGCGCGAGTTCGCTGGCCCGTTCGAGATACACGAGCGCCGTGGCGATCCTTCCCATCGCGGCCGCCACGCGCCCCAGCTCATGCAGGACCCCGGGGCCGTCGCCGCCCGCCTCGCGCGCCTTGCAAAGGATGCGGAAGGCCCCCGAATAATCCTCGCGCGAAGCGAGCAGCGCACCGAGGCCACGCAGAGCGATGAGGTTGAGCGGGTCGAGCGCCAGCGCCTCGTTGAAATGGGCGAGCGCGTTGCGCGTCGCGCCCTTGCGCCGCAGGTCCTCGCCGGCTTCGGCCATCCGCGCCGCCTCCTCGGAAAAACGCCGTCCGCCGGCCTCGACTTCGATCCGTTCGACGCCGACTTCGGCTTTCAGGATCCTGATCCGCGGGCCGAGGTACTCGCGCAACCGGTCGATTATTGCGTCGTGGTCGCCGGCTCCGTTTTCGAGAAAGATAAAGCCGAGGCCGTCGCCGATATGGTCCTCGCGCCGGATGACGATGCGGGTCGTGGCGGCGCGCCCGCGCGCCGCGCGTGCCTTTCCATCGCTTCGGTTCGGCGGTGTGTCAGACCCGTTCATCGGGATCGAACAGTTTGCGGTACTCGTCGAGGGCGAAGCGGTCGGTCATCCCGGCAATATAGTCGGCGACGACGCGCGCGAGCGCCTCGCCGTCAACCTCGATCCGGCGCAGCACATGGCCGGGCATCTGGCGCGGCTCGCTCATGTAAGTTTCGAACAGGCGCTCGAGCACCCTGCCCGCCTTGCCGGTCATGCGGCTGACCCGGTAATGGCGATAGAGCCGCTCACGCATCAACTGCTTCAGCTCGTCCACCATCGGAGCCATCGCGGGGCCGAAGCGCGCGAGCGCGCGTCGCGCGCGCCGCACGTCGTCGACGCTCAGAATCGAGTTGCGCTCGAGTTCCGCGTTGATATTGGCCACGAGGTCGGTCACCATCGCGTCGATCATCCGGATCACGGTCTGATAGCGCACCACGCCCCGTTCGGCGTGCGCGCTGGCCTCTCGCGCCGCGGCGGCGGCCTGGTGGAACAGGCGGGTGCCGTTGAGGTCATCCACCGTGAGCATGTCGGCCTTGAGCCCGTCGTCGACGTCGTGCGCGAGATAGGCGATTTCATCGGCGAGGTCCACGATCTGCGCCTCCAGGCATGGGAAGAGCGCGGAGTCGAATTCCGCCGCCGCGGGCCGCAGCTTGAACTCGGAGTGTTTGATGATCCCCTCGCGCACTTCGAAGGTCAGGTTGAGGCCGCGGAAATTCGGATAGCGCACCTCGATCCAGTCCACCGTGCGCAGGCTCTGCGCGTTGTGATCGAAGCCGCCGTGCGGCTCCATCAGCGCGCTCAGCGCCCGCTCGCCGGCGTGGCCGAACGGCGTGTGGCCGAGATCGTGCGCAAGCGCGACCGCCTCGGCGAACTCCGAGTTAAGTCCGAGCGCGCGCGCGATCGTGCGCGTGATCTGCGCGGCTTCGACCGTATGCGTCAGGCGCGTGCGATAATAGTCGCCCTCGTGATTGACGAAGACCTGGGTCTTGTATTCGAGGCGGCGAAAGGCGGCGGAATGGACGATACGGTCGCGGTCGCGCTGGAACGCCGTGCGCATCGGATGGGGCGGCTCGGGAAAGCGCCGCCCGCGGCTCATCCGCGAGAGCATCGCATAGGGCGCGAGCGTGCGCGCCTCAAGTTCTTCGAGGTCCTCTCTGTTGCGCAGCATCCTGATGCACCGCCGGGTCCGGCGGAACGCTGATGCAAAGCCTACCACGACTGGCGCGGTGCGCCGAAGCGCGCGCGCTCTTGGCTGTCAACAGATGCCCCCGGGTGCGCGCAAAAGCCGCCAGGATCGCGCGGGCTCGCGTATTTCTCAAGCTATTGGGCGAGCCTATAATCGTCCCGGGTGGGCGGATGACGACGCGGCGGTGGATCTGGCTCGCGATGGTCGTGTGCGTGACGGCGGCGGGATGCGCCGCGCAGCAGCCGGCACCGAGCGTCACGTCCGCGCCAGGTGCACCCACGCCGGGTGCGATTCGCTCGGTAGTCGGCAAAGCGTCATGGTACGGGCCCGGATTCGACGGCCATCCGACTGCGACGGGCGAAATCTATAATCAGGACCAGATGACGGCCGCGTCGAGCATCTTTCCGCTCGGCGCGCGCGTGATCGTGACCGATCTGGGCAGTGGGCGCGCGGTCGAGGTGCGAATCAACGATCGCGGCCCGTTTCGCAAGGGGCGCAAGATCGATCTCTCTTACTGCGCGGCGCGCGCGCTCGGGATGGTGGGGCCGGGAACGGCGCTGGTGCGGATGGACCTCATATCGACGCCGGAGGTCGATCCCGCGGGCGTGCCGCAATTTTTCGTCCAGGCGGGATCGTATGCCGACGAGAGCAACGCCGAGAACATCCGCGTCCGCCTTGCCGCCTACTACCCAGACGTAAGGTTGAGCGAGCTTGATACCGCGGGCAGGCGCTATTACCGTGTGCGGATGGGTGGGTTCGCGACCCGCGAGCAGGCCCAGGCGCGCGCGGCCGCAACCGCGCGCTTCGGACTGCCGGTCATAATCGTCAGCGAATGAAAGAGCCCACCCGCCCCGTCGCGCCGCACAGCCGCCCGTCTTTCTCGCGCAGCCTGCTGCCTTTCCACCGCAGTCTGTTCCCGCGTAGTCTTGTAATTTCGCTTATTGCCGCCGCGATCCTGGCGGTGACCGGCGCACGGCACGTCCGCGCGCAGGCCGAAGGCGGCAAGGTCACCCAGGAGCAGGCGGCCGCGGTCGAGCGGACGGTGCAGGAAGTGCGCCTGCTCAAGCTCACACACAAGGTGCCGGTCGAAGTCCGTAGCAGCGAAGAGGCCGGCAAGCTGTTGCAGGCGGAGTTCGAGAGCGAGTACACGACCGACGCGATCGAGACCGATGGGCGCGCGGGCGCGCTGATCGGATTGTATCCGCCGGGGCTCGATCTCAAAGCCGCCAACATGAGCCTGCTCGAGAGCCAGGTCATCGCATTTTACGACTTCAAAAAGAAGACCATGGTGATCGTGAAGGGCGCGATCGAGCGTGAGTTTCCCGGCCAGCCGCCGGAGCTGCAGAGCAAGCTCAACGGCATGATCCTGGCGCACGAATTCACCCACGCGCTGCAGGACCAGAACTTCGACTTCGGCGCCAGGGACGAAGCGCTGAAGAACAACGGCGACCGCGCGCTCGCGCTGCACTCGGTGGCCGAGGGTGACGCCACTATCGCCGGCTATGCCTGCATGCTGGGCCGCATGGACTCCGTGATCCTCGCCGCGCTGATCGCCAACCTGGGGAGCTTCTCGCAAACCTTCACCGGCGCGGCCGCCGGAGTGCCGCGCGGCGTGTCTGAGCCGCTGATTTTCCAGTACACCGACGGGGTCAAGTTCGTCGCCGAGGCCTACCAGCGCGGCGGCTGGAAGGGGGTCGACAAACTTTACGCCGAGCCGCCGCAATCCACGCAGCAGATCATCGATCCGTCGCTGTACTTCGAGCACCCCACCCTGCCCTCCACGGTGACCGTCGCGGGCTACCAGGCGCAGCTTGCCGGATGGCGCAAAGCCGACGAGGACACGCTGGGCGAGCTTGGCCTCCGTATCGTTCTCGAGAACACGCGCGGCACGGCGTCGCCCGACCTGGCGCTCGCCGCCGGATGGGCGGGCGACCGAATCGTGATGCTGCGCAAGGGTGAAGCCACCAGCGTGATCTGGCTGCTTGCCTTTCGCGATGCAGATTCGGCGTCGCGTTTCGCCGGCCTCTATCGCAAGGTCCTCGATCACCTGCGTGGCCATCCCGCGGCGCATCGAGTCGAGCTCAAGGACAGCGCAGTCCTGGTCGTGGTCGGCGAAGCGGCCAATCATTACGATCGGCTGGGTTCCGCGGTATGGAAAGCCAGCACCATCGCGGCGCCGCCCCCGGCGATTACACCGGGCAATCCGTCGCTGCATGTGAGCGCTCCGCCCGCTTCCCTGATGCGGCCGCGCCTGCTCGCGGCCGGATCACACCGGCTTGCAGACGCATACTGATGCGCTCGCGGCCTGCATCATCGGTTCCTTCACTGCTCCTCCGCTTTGGCGCCGCGATGGCGCTGCTCGCGCTGGCCGGATGCACCAATGCGGTTGTGAGCGGGGGCCAGGTCAATATCGCGCACGCCGAGGCGATTTATACCGACGTACAGGAGTTGCGCCAGCTCCATTTCAAGACCGAGGTGCCGCTGGTGCTGATGGACCAGGGGCGGGCCGACTTTGTGATGCAACGCGAATTCGAGAACCATCATGACCCGGCCGAGCTGCGGCGCGCGGCGGCGGTCGGCGAGCTTGTGGGGCTCTATTCTTCGCCGACCAATCTCGAGAGCCAGACGATGCGCGTCCGGAGCAGCCAGGCCGTGGCCTTTTACGATCCGCAGGATCGGGAAATGGTTCTGGTCAAAGGCAAATCGGAAACCGGCTTCTGGTCGAGGATCGCGGGCATTTTCCGGCGCCGGGATTCGACCAGCGAGATGCTCATCGCGCATGAATTGACCCACGCGCTGCAGGATCAGTACTTCGGCGCGCACACGGCGATCGATCGAATCGCCGACAACGATGATCGCCGCCTCGCGCTGAAGTCGGTGGTCGAGGGCGATGCGACGCTGGTCGGTTACGGCTACTTAAGAGGCATCATCGACGCCGAAACCATAAACGATCTGCTCGCGCATCTCGGAGACATGCCGCAGGTTTTCGACCTTCAATCGCCGGACACGCCGGCGGCGCTGCGTGATTCGCTGACCTTTCAGTACACCGACGGCGCGCGCTTCGTCGGCCAAATCTTCCTGCAGGGCGGCTGGAATGCGGTGAATGCGCTTTACACCAATCCGCCGGTCTCGACGCGCGAAATCCTGAATCCGGCGCTCTACCTGGGCCGCGTCGCGCCGCTCAGGATAGCCGTCGGCGGATGGGCTCGGGTGCTCAAGGGATCGCGCGAAATCGGGCAAAACACTTGCGGCGAACTGCTCCTGCGCGTCATCCTGACGCGCGGTTCGAGCGGCGCGGCCCGGCTCGCGAACGGCTGGCGCGGAGACCGGATGGCGGTGTTGCGGGACGAGAGCGGTGCAACCACGGTGGTCTGGATCGTGGCGCTCGCCGACGATACGAGCGCGGCGGCGTTCAGCCAGGTCTATGAAGGAATCCTCGAGCGCAATGCGATCGGCGGCGTTCCACCGCTCCACTACGTCGAGCGCCGCGGCACGTCGGTGCTCGCGATCATCGGTCCGGGCGCGGTGCAGTCGGCCGACCTCGCACCGGCAGTGTGGCGGGCGAGCACGATCAGGGTCGCTGCTCCGCCGGGCGCTTAAGCACGAGCATCTCGCGAGCCTTGGCGATAAGCGCCTGTTCGCTCGGATGGGTTGCGCGCGCCAGCGCATCCTCGAGGCTCAGCCACGCGACTTCGTCGGTCTCGGCGTCGTGAGCTGAAATGTCGCCGCCCGCATGTTCCATCAGGAAAAAATGGACCCGCTTGAAGATTCGCGTGATCATGTCGCGGTCTCGCTCACGCGAAGAATAAACGTAGGAGATTTCGCCGAGCGGTTCGATCTCTCCCACGGTGAGGCCGCTCTCCTCCCGGGCCTCGCGTATCGCAGCCTGCGCTACCGTCTCGCCCTCTTCGAGGTGTCCCTTGGGCAACACCCAGGTGCTGCGGCCGGCCGGGCGCACCAACACCACGCTTACCGATCCGTCGCTGCGGCGGCACCAGATGAGCCCGCCCGCGGAGACTTCGCGGCGGCTCTTGATCTTCGGCTTTGCGCCCTGCCGCCCGGATTTGGATTTCGCCCGCGCCATCTGACTAGCCTACATCGCCGAGGCTGAAGCCGAAATCCAGCATTCGCATGAGCGCCGCGCGGGCTCCCGCCGACTCCGGCAGCTCCAGGGCCGGATCGCGTTCGAGCCAGCGCTCGGCCATCGCCCGCGCCTGCTCGATCAGCCGGCCGTCGCGGATGAAATCGGCAAAGCGTAGCGGCAACGCGCCGCTTTGCCGCGCGCCGAGCAGATCGCCGGGGCCGCGCAGTTCGAGGTCGGCGCGGGCGACCTCGTCGCCGGTGGCCGCTCGGACCATCACCTCAAGGCGTGCGCGCACCCCCTGCTGGGCGCGCGGGCCCTCGCCGTTGGACACCACGAGGCAGCATCGCGACGCCGCGGCGCCCCGCCCCACTCTGCCCCGCAACTGATGCAATTGCGCAAGGCCGTAGCGCTCCGCCGCGATCACCACGATCGCGCTCGCCTCGGGTACGTCGATTCCGACCTCGACCACCGTAGTCGAAACGAGCAGATCGAGCCCGCCGTCGCGAAACGCGCGCATCGTGCGCTCCTTGTCCGCCGGGCGCATCCTGCCGTGCAGCGTGCCGATCCTGAACGCGCCGAGCGGCCCCGCGCCCAGGCGCCTGGCGGTTGCCGCAACTGACAGCCGCTCGTCGCCGTCCTCTTCGCTCTCGATCAGCGGAACGATATAAAAGGCGCGCCGTCCGGCCCGAAGTTCGGCGCCGACGATCGCGTCGACCTCGCCGATTTGGTCCTCACCGAAGATTTCAGTCAGTACCGGCGTTCGTCCCGGCGGCATCTCGTCGAGCGCCGAAATGTCGAGATTGGCGAGCAGGGTCAGCGCGAGGCTTCGCGGAATCGGCGTCGCGGTCATCAGCAGCACGTGAGCGGTGGGGCCCAAGGCCTTCAGGCGCACGCGATCGAACACGCCGAAGCGATGCTGCTCGTCGATGATGGCCAGGCCCAGGTTGCGGAGCGCGACGCCTTCCTGGATGAGCGCGTGCGTGCCGAAGACGATCGGAATCGCGCCGGAGGCGAGCAGACGCAGCGTCCGCATGCGCTCCGCCGGCGGAGTCTTGCCGAGCAGCAGGGCGGCCGGCATGCCCAGCGTGCCGCATAGCGCGACGAAACTCCGGTAATGTTGCTCGGCGAGCAGTTCCGTCGGCGCCATGATCGCGACCTGCCATCCGGATTCGGCCGCGCGCAGCGCCGCCCACAGCGCGACCAACGTCTTGCCGCTGCCGACGTCGCCCATCAGCAGGCGGTTCATCGGATGCGCTCGCGCAAGGTCGGCACCAATCTCGCCGATCGAACGGAGTTGCGCGCGCGTGGGCGTAAACGGCAGCGTTTCGAGCAGGCGCGCCGTCAGGCGCGGCGGCACGTTCATCGGCGCGCCCGTGCGCCGTGCTGCACGCCTGCGATCGATCGCCATCGCGAGCTGGAACGCGAACATCTCGTCAAAGGCGAGCGCGCGATGAGCCGCCGTGTCTCCAAGCTCGAACTTCGCGGGGTCCGCGTCGGCGGGTGGCTGATGGAGCGTCCGCAATGCCTCGCCGAGCGCCATCACGCCGGCCTCGGCTCGCAGCGCGGCCGGCATCGCGCCCTCGACGCGCGCGGGCATCGCGGCCAGCGCCTGCGCGATCAACCCGGCATAGACGCGCTGACCAATCTCGGAAGGCAATCCGTACACCGGACGCACCGCGGGCGGGGCGCCTGACTCCAACGGATAAACCTCGGGATGGACAATTTCCAATCCGCGGTCGGGGCTCTCGTTCACGCGGCCGTGCATCACGACCCGCTCGCCTTCAGGCATCCGCCCCTTCATATAGGCCGGCAGATTGAACCAGACCACCCGGACACGGGCGCCGTCCGCGCCTTCGAGCCAGGCGGTCGCCATCCGCCGCCATCGCATCCCGCGCATCGGCCGCTCCTTGAGCCCGACGAGACGGCCTTCAACGACGACGGAGGCCGCAGGCTTAAGTTCCGCAAACGGCGTGCGCGAGCGCCAGTCCTGGTAGTGCAGCGGAAGGTTGAAAAGAAGGTCGGCGACGGTGGTGACTGAGCGCTCGGCGAGCGCCGCAGCGCGCTTGGGCCCTACTCCGCTAAGGGCGCTTAGCGGAGATTGCATCTCAAGCGGCATCGCGCGCGAAGATTGGGCGAATCGAAGGGCGGCGGCAGATTATGCGCGGCGCTTTCGGCAGGCGGTCATCGGTTTATTTCTCGATTGCTTTTCCCTGCGCCGCCGTTCGAGTGATAGTCCTGCAGCGCGCGAACCTCGAAGGGTCTGTCCTTAAGCGCTGCGATTCCCTCGACCGCCGCCTGCGCGCCCGCCATCGTGGTGCAAAACGGCAGGCGCATCTCGAGCGCCGTGCGCCGGATCGAAAACGAATCGGCCGTGCCCGACGCATCGGGCGTGTTGATTACCATCGCGATCTTCCCGTCGCGCATCAGGTCGACCACGTGAGGCGATCCCTGGGCGACTTTGTTGACGACGGCGCACGCGATGCCCACGCCCTCGATATGGCGCGCAGTGCCGCCGGTTGCCACAAGCTCGAAGCCCATCGTGGAGAGTCCGCGCGCGATCGGCTCCAGCACCGTCTTGTCCTCGTCGCGCACGCTGATAAACACGCGCCCGTCCGTGGGGAGATCGGTCGATGCGGCCAGCTCGGCCTTGGCGAAGGCCATCGCGAACGTCCGGTCGATCCCCATCACTTCGCCGGTCGATTTCATTTCGGGGCCGAGGATGGTGTCCACGCCGGGGAAGCGCACGAAAGGAAACACCGACTCTTTGACCGATACGTGGTCGGGCGTGCGCTCGGCCGTGAACCCAAGGTCGGCGAGCTTCCTGCCGGCCATCACCAGCGCCGCCAGTTTGGCCAGCGGCACGCCGATCGCCTTGCTGACGAACGGGATCGTGCGCGAGGCTCGCGGGTTGACCTCGAGGATGTAAACTTCGCTCTCGAAGATCGCGAACTGCACGTTGAGAAGGCCGACGACGCCGAGCTCGAGCGCCAGCATCCGCGTCTGGCGCATCAATTCTTCCTGCGCCGCGCGGTCGAGCGTGCGCGGCGGCAGGGCGCAGGCGCTGTCGCCGGAATGAATCCCGGCGTGCTCGACGTGCTCCATCACGCCGCCGATTACCACGGTCTGGCCGTCGCTGATCGCGTCGACATCGACCTCGATCGCGCCCTGGAGGTAGCGATCGACCAGCAGCGGGCGTTCTTCGGACGCGAGCAACGCCTGCTCGATGTAGCGGCGCAATCCGGCCTCGTCGGCGACGACTTCCATTGCGCGTCCGCCGAGCACGTACGACGGGCGGATCAGCACCGGGTAGCCGATTTCCGCCGCCCCGCGAATCGCCTGGTCAAGACCGCGCGTCAGCACCCCGCGCGGCTGCTTGAGGCCGAGCTTGTCGACCAGGGTATTGAAGCGCTCGCGATCCTCGGCGCGATCGATGGCATCCGGCGAGGTGCCGAGGATCGGCACGCCTGCCTGCTCCAGCGCAACGGCGAGCTTGAGCGGCGTCTGCCCGCCGAACTGCACGATCACGCCGGTCGGGCGCTCGCGCTCGGCGATCGCCAAGACGTCCTCGAACGTCAGCGGTTCGAAGTAGAGGCGGTCGGAGATGTCGTAGTCGGTCGAGACCGTCTCCGGATTGCAATTGACCATGATCGTCTCGAAGCCGGCTTCCTTGAGTGCGAGACTCGCGTGCACGCAGCAGTAGTCGAACTCGATCCCCTGGCCGATACGGTTGGGGCCGCCGCCGAGAATCATCACCTTGGGGCGAGCGTCGGGCGGCGCCTCGTCCTCGCCCTCGTAGGTCGAATAGAGATAGGGCGTGAAGGCCTGGAATTCGGCGCCGCAGGTGTCGACCGCCTTGAACACGGGCGTCACGCCCGCTTTGCGCCGCCTGAGCGCCACCGCGGCCTCGTCGAGGCCCGTGAGATCAGCGATTCGGCGATCGGAGAAGCCGGCCTCCTTGGCCTCGCGGAGCAGCGCCGCGTCGAGCGGACCGTTCCTGATTCGCGCTTCGCTCTCGACGATCTCGGCGATTGCGTCGATAAACCACGGGTCGATGCCGGTCAGCTGATGGATCTCCTCGCGCGCCATGCCCAGGCGCACCGCGTCGGCGAGATAGTAGAGCCGATGGCTGTTGGGCAGCGAAAGATGGGCGCGGACGGTAGCGAGAGCGGCCGCCGCGCGCAGCCCGGCCGTGCGGCTTTCGAGCCCCCACGAGCCGATCTCCAGCGACCGGAGCGCCTTCTGCAGCGATTCCTTGAAGGTGCGGCCGATCGCCATCGCCTCGCCCACCGACTTCATCTGCGGTCCGAGCTCGTCGGCCGCGCCGCGGAACTTCTCGAACGCGAAACGCGGAATCTTGGTTACCACGTAGTCGATGGTGGGTTCGAAGCAGGCGGGGGTCATCCGCGTGATGTCGTTGGGAATCTCGTCGAGGCGGTAGCCCACCGCCAGGCGCGCCGCGATCTTGGCGATCGGAAAGCCGGTGGCCTTGGAGGCCAGCGCCGAACTGCGCGAGACGCGCGGATTCATCTCGATCACCACCATGCGCCCGCTCCTGGGATCGATCGCAAACTGGATATTTGACCCTCCGGTATCGACGCCGATCTCGCGAATGATGCGGAGCGCGGCGTCGCGCATGATCTGATATTCCTTGTCGGTCAGCGTCTGTGCCGGCGCCACCGTGATCGAATCGCCCGTATGCACGCCCATCGGGTCTAAATTCTCGATCGAGCAGACGATCACGACGTTGTCTGCCCCGTCGCGCATCACTTCCAGTTCGTATTCCTTCCAGCCCTCGACCGATTGTTCGATCAGCACCTCGTGGTTGGGCGACATCTCCATGCCCCACTGGACCTTGGCGCGGTACTCAGCGGGATCGCGCGCGATCGAGCCGCCGGTGCCGCCGAGCGTGCGCGAGGGCCGGATGATGAGCGGAAGTCCGAGGCGCGCGCGGATCGCGTCGGCCTCTTCATGCGAGTGCGCAACGCCGGACTCCGGCACCTGGAGCCCGATCGCGATCATCGCCTGCTTGAAGAGGTCGCGGTCCTCGGCCTTCTTGATCGCGGCGAGCTTTGCGCCGATTAGTTCGACGCCGTAACGCTCGAGCACGCCGCTTTCGGCAAGCTCGATCGCCAGGTTGAGCGCGGTCTGGCCGCCGACCGTGGGCAGGAGCGCGTCGGGGTGCTCGCGGGCGATAATCCGTTCGAGCGCCGCCGCGGTCATCGGCTCGATATAGGTGCGATCCGCCAACTCCGGGTCGGTCATGATCGTGGCCGGATTCGAGTTGACCAGGATGAGTCTTAGACCTTCCTCGCGGAGCGCCTTGAGCGCCTGCGTGCCCGAGTAGTCGAACTCGCAGGCCTGGCCGATCACGATCGGACCCGAGCCGATCAGCAGCACCGATTTCAGATCCTTGCGTAGCGGCATCAGACGTCCAGGGCGGCGCCGCGCTCTTCAGCCGCGATACGGTCGAGCGCCTCTGCGCCCGAGCGCGGGAATTCCTCGACCAGCCGGCGAAAGCGCGCGAACAGGTAACCCGCGTCGTGCGGTCCTGGCGACGCTTCCGGATGGTACTGCACGGAGAAAAACGGCATCCCGACTCCGCGCAGTCCCTCGACCGTCTTGTCATTGAGATTGAGATGCGACAGCTCCGCGCGTCGCTGGAGCGATTCGGCGTCGACCGCGAAGCCATGGTTCTGCGACGTGATTTCGACCTTGTGCGTACGCAGATCCATCACCGGATGGTTGGCGCCATGATGGCCGAAGCCGAGCTTGTAGGTGCGCCCGCCCAGCGCGAGACCCAGAATCTGATGGCCGAGGCAAATCCCGAAGATCGGTTTGCGTCCGAGCACGCCGCGCACGGCCTCGCTCGCGTAAGGCAGCGCCGCCGGATCCGCCGGGCCATTGGAGAGAAAAACGCCGTCGGGATTGGGCGCGAGGATGTCGTCTGCGGTTGCGGTCGCCGGCAGCACGCGCACGCGAAAGCCGCTTGCAACCAGGCGATGCAGGATGTTGCGCTTGATTCCGTAGTCGAGAGCTACGACCAGCGGCGCGTCGCGCATCTCTTCCTTCGAGGGCCGCCGGTAGCCGGCTCCGAGTTCCCAATCGCCGAGATCCCAATCGTAGGGCTCGGCGCAGGTTACCTCCTTCACCAGGTCGTGGCCCACCAGTCCGGGTGAGGCCTTGGCGCGCGCGACCAGTGCGTCGGCGTCGAGCGTGACGCTCGAAATCACCGCCTCCTGCGCGCCGTGGGTGCGGATGTGTCGCACCAGCGCGCGGGTGTCGATTCCCTCGATTCCCGGCACGCCCGCGCGTTCGAGATACTCGCCGAGCGTCATCTCCGAGCGCCAGTTCGACGGCCGCGGGCGGTAATCTTTGACCACGAAGCCCTCGACATGAACGCCCGCGGACTCTGCGTCGTCGGCATTTATACCCACGTTGCCGATCTCTGGGTAGGTCATGCACACGATCTGTCCCTTGTAGGATGGATCGGTCAGCACTTCCTGATAACCGGTCATCGCGGTGTTGAAGACCATCTCACCCACGGTCTCGCCGATCGCGCCAAAAGCGCGGCCGCGAAAGACCCTGCCGTCGGCCAGCGCCAGGATTGCTTCGCGCGATGCGCTCACGCTCGCATCTCCGCTCTGCCGTCGTAAACCACGTCGCCCGCGACCATGGTCAAGATCGCCCTGCCTTTCAACCGCCGCCCGGCAAACGGGCTGTTACGGCTCTTTGAAATGAATTTCGCCGGTTCCACCGTCCATTCCATATTCGGATCGATTAGCGTGACATCGGCGCGCGCGCCTTCCTCCAGCGTGCCGCCTTCAATTCTCAGCAACCGCGCCCCCCCGAGCGACATCAGTTCGACCATCCGCGCCGGACCGATCGCGCCGCGATGGACCAGCGCGAGCGCAAGCCCGAGCGCGGTTTCGAGCCCCACGACGCCGTTGGCGGCCTTGGTCAGCGCCTCGCCGTCGCTTTCGCCGAGGCGCCCGCAGTCGTGCTCCGCGCTGAACAAACCCGCCAGCCGCTCCATCCGCTTGGAGTGCGGATCGTGCGGCGCATGATCGGTCGCGATCATATCTATCGTGCCGTCGGCGATCGCCGCTACCACGGCCTCGACATCACGGGCCGCGCGCAGCGGCGGCGCCATCTTGGCATTGGGGCCCCATCGCAGCACCGCGCGATCGTCGAGCGTGAAATGATGCGGCGTCGCTTCGCAGGTGACCTGCGCGCCCTGCTTGCGGGCGGCGCGGATGAGATCGATAGAGCGCGCGGTAGATACGTGCGCTATATGGACCGGCGCGCCGGTGCCAATCGCCAGCGCCAGGTCGCGCCGGATGCGCTCGGTTTCGGCCGCGGCCGGCGCGCCGGCGACGCCGAGATGCTTCGAGACCTCGCCCGCGTTGATCGCGCCTTTGTCGGTAAGCGCGCGGTCCTCCTCGTGCAGCGAGATCGCGAACCCCAGCTTCGCGACCTCTTCCATCGCGCGCGCCAGCACGGCCTGTTCGTCGATCGGAATTCCGTCGTCCGAGAAAAGGCGCGCGCCGGCTTCGGCCATCGCGGCAAAGTCCACCGTTTCGCGGCCGCCGAGCCCTCGCGTCACGGCAGAGACGGGAATCAGGCGCGTCGCGCGCGCGGCCGCGGCCTGCTCGAGCATGTAGCGCGTCACCTCGGGACGGTCGTTGACCGGCGACGTATTCGCCATCGCGGCGATCGTGCAAAAGCCGCCGGCCGCCGCTGCGCGCAACCCGCTTGCGATCGTTTCCTTCTCCGGGAAACCCGGGTCGCGCAGATGGACGTGCGGGTCGACGAGCCCCGGCACGACCCAGCATCCCGCCGCGTCGATCACGGTCGCGCCCTCGACCTCGCCCAGCCGGCCCGGCGGCTCGATCGCTTCGACCACGCCCTCGTCAATCAGCAAGTCGCAGCTCTCGTCGACTTCGCGCGCCGGATCGATTAGCCGCCCGCCGCGCAGCACAATTCGGCTCATCCGGCGGCCTCTCCCTCCTTGAGCGATTCGACCATCGAGTAGACGACCACGCGGTCCTGCGTTCGGGCGCGGCCGGGAGCGGCGCCTTCGGGGGCGGCCAGGCGCACCTGCACGCGCTCGGCGCGCGCGGTGGGGATATTCTTGCCGACGTAGTTGGGACGGATCGGAACGGCGCGATGGCCGCGATCGATCAGCACCGCGAGCTTGACCGCGGCGGGCCGGCCGCGTTGCCATAGCGCCGTCATCGCGCGCTGCACGGTCCATCCGCTGTTGATGACGTCGTCAACCAGCACGATCGTCCGATCTTCCACTTCGAGCGGACCGCCTCCGCTGCCGTCGAGCGGATGGAACGCCGCCTCACCGCCGAAGACGTCGAGTGCGACGCACGGCGGACGCACGTGGGACTCGGCCTCGATCAGATCGCGCAGGCGCATCGCGAGCATCGCGCCGTGGCTGACCACGCCGACGATCGTGACCGAGGCGAGGTCGGGCAAGTCGGCAGAGATTTGCGCGGCCAGCGCGCGGCAGGCCGCCGCCACTTCCTCGGCATTCATGATTTCGCGTTGCGGGCCGCGGCGGTAGGGTTCGTAACCGCTCTCCTCCGCCTGCTTGACGCTCTCGAACACCGCGAGCGACCCCTCTTCGATCCAGCTGCGCACGTATCCGTAGAGATTGCGGTCGAAGCGGTAGTAACGCCGCGTGCGCGCGTTACCGACGAAATCGATCTTGAGCTCGCGTTCGCAGAACTCGCATACCAGCGGCAGCGTCGAGGCGTCGGTCGAACGGCCCAGCCGAAAGCGCGGAGAGAGGTACGCGCCCTCGTGGCGGCTGATACATCCCGGGTTGGGACAGCGCGGGGCCGGATGCGACTTGAAGCGAATCGCGGCCGGCGGCGCGGCCGGGCGCACGCGTTCGGCGCCGTCCTGTTCGAGCAACCACGCGATGAGCGCCATCCGCACCGGCACCCCGGCGGCGGCCTGCTCGAAGTACACCGCGCGCGGGTCGGCGTCGAGTTCATAGGCCAGTTCATCGGTGCGCGGCAGCGGATGCATCACCACCGCTTCGTGCGTGCGGCTGGTCTTGAGCGCGCGCGCGTCGAAATGGCCGTACCCGCCGCCCGCGGCCTCCTTGTCGTCCATCCGCTCGCGCTGCAGACGCGTCAGGTAAAAAGCGTCGAGCGCGGCGGGCGCCGCCGCCGCCGGCAACGCGCCTTCAAGCGGCATGTCGGAGGTGAAGAGCGCCATCTGATGCGGCGCGTTGGGCGTCAGGTAGAGCGCGTCGATCCCGCCCGCCAGCGAGCGCAACTCTTCCATCGAGACGGTCGAAAGCCCGTACCTGCTCTCCGCGGCGATCCGCTCGAGCACGTAGTCCGGGACATTCATCCCGTTGTACGGCACGGCCACGATATTGGCGCCGAAGCGCGCCAGCGCGTAAATCAGAGAATGGACCGTGCGGCCGAATTTCAAATCGCCGCAGATCGCCACCGTCAGCCCCCGCAGATGGCCCTTCTTGCGGCGCAGGATGTAGAGGTCGCAAAGCGTCTGGGTCGGATGCTCGCGGCTACCGTCGCCCGCGTTGATCACCGGGCATGGCGCATACTCGGCCGCGACTCGCGCGGCGCCGTCGCGCGGATGGCGCACCACGATAACGTCGGCGTACGCGCCGACCACGCGCACGGTATCGGCCAGGGTCTCGCCCTTGGCGGCGGAGGAGGCGTGCATGTCGGGCGAGCTGATGACCGCGCCGCCCAACCGATGCATCGCGGATTCGAAGCTCAGGCGCGTGCGCGTGGATGGCTCGTAGAAGAGCGTGGCCATGATAAGGCCGTGGGCGCGATCGAGCGTCTCGCCGCGCTCGAGGCCGGTGGCGAACGAGTCCGCCAGCTCGAAAATCCGTTCGATATCCGCCGTCGTCAGGTCTTCGATCGAAACGATGTCGTTTTTCCCAAGGCGCGCCATCGTATTCAGAGCGACACTCAAGCCGCCGCCCCCCGCTTGGCCCCGCCGATCACGACCTCGTCAACGCCGTCGACCTCTGCCAGGCGCACGTAAACCCGCTGGTCGCGCGGCGCCTCGATATTGCGCCCGACATAGTCGGCGCGGATCGGCAGTTCGCGCTCGCCGCGATCCACGAGCACGGCCAGCTGGATCGATTCCGGATGGCCGAGGTCGGCCAGCGCGTCAAGCGCCGCGCGCACGGTGCGTCCGGTGTAAAGCACGTCGTCGACCAGCACCACGCGCTTGCGATCGAGCGCGAAGGCGATATCGCGACCGAGCAGGCGCGGATCGCCCGGCGCGCCGCGCCCGTCGTCCCGATACGAGGAGATGTCGAGCGTGCCGACCGGCACTGCGCGTTTGCCGCCTTCTGCCATTGCGTCGGCCAACCGTTCAGCGAGATGCGCGCCGCGGCGCACGACGCCGACCAGGACGATATTGGCCGCGCCTTCATTGCGCTCGAGGATCTCGTGCGCGATGCGCTTGACCGAGCGCGCGATCGCGCCAGCGTCGAGCGCCAGCGCCGGCTTGAAGTTCGCCTGCGCGCTCATCCTTGCGCGCGCGCCGATCCGCTTGCGCTCGCGCCTGCGGACGCCGATGGCGGCGCGGCGCAAAAAAACACCCGTCTGCGGGCGCAGCCGGGTACTGACAAATGCGATTCCATCGTTTCACCCTTTCCGCCCTCTCTGTGGCGGGTTAAAGGTCCATCTTCATTTTCCGCCCGCGATCGGGTTTGGGTCAAGGAGGCGCGCGAATCAGGCGGAGTTATATTTAAGATCGTTCCAAGCGATCCTGTGGATAACCTCGCCCTGTTAATAAATGTATCGCTTGAACGGCCTTAACCCGCCTTGCGGCCGCTCCGCTCAAGCTTGCGCACTCGCTGCTCCTGGTCGCGGCTCTGGATAGTGATCCGGTCGTCGAAGCGCTCGAACTTGCGGGCCAGGTCGGCGACCGCCTTGTTGGTATGCTTGAGCTCGGCCGAGAGTTTCTTGGTGACCGACTCGGCGGCATTGATGACGTCGGCCTTGAGCTGCGCTGCGGCGTCGCCGATTACGCGGCGCGATCCGTCCGCGCGCAGGCTCTCGCGCAGGACATCGATTTCCTGGCCGAGCTGGATACGGACCGCCTCGGCGCGGCGCGAGACTTCCTCGGAAAGCTGGTCGCGCGCCTGCGCGGCGCGCACGCCCATCTCGTTCTGCAGCGCCAGTTTGAGCGCGCTCAACTGTTCGCGAAACTCGACCCGCGTCGCGCCCAGCGTTTCGCCCAGGCGCACGATTTCGGCGCCGAGATCGGAGCGCACGCCCGCAATCGCGTCGCGGTTCTCGGCGATCTGCTCTGAGAGGAAACGGATTTGCCGGCCGACTTCGGTGAACTGGTTGAAAATCTCCTCGCGCACCGCTTCCAGCCGCCCGCCGAATCCGGAGACGGCTTCCAGCACCAGCTCGAACCGTGCGCCCAGTTGCTCGAGCAGCGCCCCCACCCGGTCTATCGATTCATCCGACACTGGCACTCCCCCTGCGCTCCGCGCTATCTGACCGCCATCCCAAACCTGTTCCAACGTATCCCCAGGAACGACTGACTGTCAGCACCCCACGACCAATATATGAACATGGCGCGGCCTTCGACCTGGTCGAGCTTCACGAATCCCCAGAAGCGGCCGTCGTAGCTCCGGTCGCGATTGTCCCCCATCATGAGGTACTGGCCGGCCGGCACCACCGCCGGACCGTAGTTGTCGCGGGGCGAGTATGGCGATCGCTCGCCCGGCGCAACCTCGAAGTGCGCGTGCGGATCGGGCATCGGCGCGCCGTTGAGGAAGACCACGCCGTTTTTCACCTGGACCGTGTCACCGCCGATTCCAATCACGCGCTTGATGAAGTCCTTGCTCGGATCGAGCGGGAAGACGAAGACCACCACGTCGCCGCGATGGACCTCGGCAAAATGGACCAGGTAGTGCCCGTACGGAATCTCGGCGGCGAACGGCGTAAGGCCGAAGAGCGAATCCGGCATCCGCAGGCCGTAGCGAATCTTGTTGACCATGATATGGTCGCCGATCGCGAGCGTCGGCTCCATCGATCCCGACGGTATCTTGTAGGCCTGGACCAGAAAGGTGCGGAGCACGATCGCGAGCAGGAAGGCGACGACGATCGCCTCGATCCATTCGCGAGTTTCTGAGCTGTGCGGTTCGACGGTGTTCGCCGCGGACGGCGGCGAACTCTCGCCGGGGCCAGGTTTGCGGAGGTTGACGGGAGAAGCCACGGTGAAGCCTTACTCTCCGACTTTGAGCAGGGCCAGGAACGCCTCCTGGGGAATTTCGACCTTGCCCACTTGCTTCATCCGCTTTTTACCCTCTTTCTGCTTTTCCAACAGCTTGCGCTTGCGTGTGATGTCGCCGCCGTAGCATTTCGCGGTCACGTTCTTGCGCAGCGCCTTGACGCTTTCGCGCGCGATAATCTTGGCCCCGATCGAGGCCTGGATAGCTACTTCGAACATCTGCCGCGGGATGTGCTCGCGCATCTTTTCGCACAGCGTCCGCCCACGCTCATAGGCCCGGTCGCGATGCACGATCACGGAGAGCGCATCGAGCACTTCTCCGTTGATCCGAAGGTCCAATTTAACCAGAGACTCCGGCCGGAAGTCCAGAAATTCATAATCGAGCGATGCGTAGCCGCGGCTGACCGACTTCAGGCGATCGTAAAAATCGAAAACCACCTCGGCGAGCGGCATCTCGTAGTGCAGCAGCGCGCGGCCGCGTCCGGCAAACTTCAGGTCGCGCTGCACGCCGCGCCGCTCCTCGCAGAGACTCATCACCGCGCCCAGGTACTCCTGCGGCACGTGGATCGAAGCCAGGATGAAAGGCTCCTCGATCGCTTCGATCGTCGACTCGTCGGGCAGCTGCGATGGATTGTCCACCATCACGACCGCGCCGTCCTGCTTGCGGACGCGGTACTCGACGGTCGGCGCAGTGACGACCAGGTTGAGCCCGAACTCGCGTTCGAGCCGTTCCTGCGCAATCTCCATGTGCAGCAGGCCGAGGAATCCGGCGCGAAAGCCGAAGCCCAGCGCCTGCGAGCTTTCAGGCTCGAAGATGAGGCTTGCGTCATTGAGCTTGAGCTTGTCGATCGCGTCGCGCAGCGCCCCGTACTGGTTGGCTTCGGTCGGATAAAGCCCGGCGAAGACCATCGGCTTGAGTTTCTTGAACCCCGCCAGCGGCTCGGCCGCCGGCTGCTCGGCGCTGGTGATGGTATCGCCGACGCGCATGTCGGCCACGGTCTTGATATTGGCCGCGACCATCCCGACTTCGCCCGGCCCCAGTTCCTCGACCTCGGCCTCGAACGGCGTGAAATGCGCCAGCCGCAGCACCTCGCCCGTCTTGCCGGTGCCCATCAGATGCACCTTCATGCCGCGGCGCAACTCGCCGTCGAACACGCGAACGAGGCCGATCGCGCCCTGGTAAACGTCGTACCAGCTGTCGAAGATGAGGCCGCGGGTGCGAGCGCCGGGAGCGACGGGCGGCGGAGGAATCCGTTCGACCACCGCTTCGAGCACCTCTTCGATGCCGATGCCCTCCTTGGCGCTCGCCAGGATCGCGTTGGACGCGTCGAGTCCGATGATCTCCTCGATTTCTGCGCGCGTGCGGTCGACGTCGGCGCCGGGCAAATCGATCTTGTTGATCACGGGCACGATTTCCAGCCCGTGGTCGAGCGCCATGTAAACGTTGGCTAGCGTCTGCGCCTCGACGCCCTGGCTCGCGTCGACCACGAGCAGCGCGCCTTCGCAGGCGGCGAGGCTGCGCGAAACCTCGTAGGCGAAATCGACATGGCCGGGAGTGTCGATCAGGTTAAGCACGTAGGATTTGCCGTCGCGCGCAGCGTAGCTCAGCCGCACCGAGCGCGCCTTGATCGTGATTCCACGCTCACGCTCGAGGTCCATCGAGTCAAGGAACTGCTCCTTGAGTTCGCGCTTGCTGAGCGCCCCGGTGCGCTCGAGCAGACGATCGGCGAGGGTCGACTTGCCGTGATCGATGTGCGCGATGATTGAGAAATTGCGGATGAGCGCGGGGTCGGTCATACGGCGAAGTGGGTCATCAAGTAAAGCGACGGCCGCCCCCATGGCGGCCGGTCCAAGCCCCAGCATAGCATTTTTCGGCTAGTGCGACGCGCGCTCTCTGAAGTAGCGCAGGGTCTCTGCCAGACCTTCCGGCAATTCCACCTGCGGGCGCCATCCAAGCTCTTTTTGCGCACGCGCGGGCAGGATAACCGACCGCATCTGCTCGCCCGGCCGCGCCGGACCGTACTCGGGCGCGCGGCTCGTTCCGGCTATCTGCGCGAGCGCCGCGTAAAGCTGGTTGACATTGGTCTCGATGCCCGTGCCGATATTGAAAGCGCCGGAGACGGTGCTCGCCACGGCGGCCACGTTCGCCCGCACCACGTCGCCGACAAAGACATAGTCGCGCGTCTGATTGCCGTCGCCATAGACGGTTACGGGTCGATCCTCGAGGATGCGTCCGCAGAAGATGGCGACCACGCCGGCCTCGCCGTGCGGATCCTGGCGCGGACCATAGACGTTGGCGTAGCGCATCGCGACGTAATCGATTCCGTACTGCACGTGATAGAAAAACAGGTACTTTTCCGTCGCCAGCTTGGCTACTCCATAGGGGCTGACCGGACGCAACGGGTGATCCTCGTTGCAGGGGAAGCTTTCCTGTTCGCCATAGATCGCGCCGCCGGTCGAGGAAAAGACGACCCGGCGCAATCCGTTGGCGCGTCCGGCCTCGATCAGGTTGAGGAAGCCGACCAGGTTCACCTGCGCGTCGAAGGCCGGGTCGGCGACCGAGCGCCGCACGTCCATCTGCGCCGCCAGATGCACCAGGATTTCCGGCCGCTCGCGCTCGAACATGGCGCGCACGGCGGCGGCGTCGCGCACGTCGGTCTGGTAAAAGCGCGCGCGCGGATTTATCTGCCCGCGTTTGCCGGCCGAGAGATCGTCGATGATCGAGATCTCATGACCGCCCGCGGCGATCAGCGCGTCAACCGTATGGGAGCCGATAAAGCCGGCTCCACCGCTGACCAATATTCGCATTCCAATTCCCCTTGGGCCCGGCTAGATCGGCCGCCGGCCAATCGAGTAGTAACGCAACTCGAGCGCTTTCATCAGGGCCGGATCGTAGAGATTGCGCCCATCGAAGATGACCGGCGACTTGAGCATCGAGCGAATGCGCTGGAAATTCGGATGGCGGAACTCGGGCCATTCGGTGAGGATGATCAGCGCGTCGGTCCCCGCCAGCGTCTCGTAGTTGTTTTCGTGATAGGTGATCCGGTCACCGAAAATCCGGCGCGCGCTCTCGAGCGCTTCGGGATCGTGCCCGCGCACGCTCGCTCCCGCCGCCAGCAATTCCTCGATCACCGTGAGCGACGGCGCTTCGCGCATGTCGTCCGTGCGCGGCTTGAAGGCCAGCCCCCACACCGCGAAGCTGCGGCCGCGAAGGTCGGGACCGAAGTGCTGCTTGACGCGCTCGGCGATAATCCGCTTCTGCCGCACGTTGACCTCGTCGGTCGCGCGCAGCAGCGAGAAATCGAGCTGGTGTTCGGAGGCGCTGTGAATCAGCGCCTGCACGTCTTTGGGAAAGCAGGAACCCCCATAGCCGGCGCCGGGGAAGAGGAATTGCGACCCGATGCGCCGGTCCGAACCCATCCCGCGCCGCACGTCGCTGATTTCCGCGCCCACGGCTTCGCACAGGTTCGCCATCTCGTTGATGAACGAGATGCGCATCGCCAGCATCGCGTTGGACGCGTACTTGGTCAGCTCTGCCGAGCGCGGATCCATCACGATCACCGGATTGTCGGTGCGCAGGAAGGCGGCGTGCAATTCGCGCAGAATCGCGGTTGCCTGTTCGCTCGTCGATCCGATCACCACCCGGTCGGGCCGCATGAAGTCCTCGATCGCCGAACCCTCCTTGAGGAACTCGGGACAGGAGCAGACGTCGATGCGATGGGCAGCGGCCCGGGCCACGATTTCGCGCACGCGGTCGTTGGTGCCGACCGGAACCGTGCTTTTAATCGCAACGATATGGTAGCCGACGGCCGCCCCAGCGACCTCCTCGGCGGCGCGCATCACGCCGTTTAAGTCCGCCGCCCCGGTCTTGCTCATGGGCGTACCGACCGCGATGAACGACACCATCGCGGCGGCGACCGCTTCCCTGATTTCGGTGGTGAAGCTCAGGCGGCCCTCCTTGACATTGCGCCGCACCAGCTCTTCGAGCCCCGGCTCATAAATCGGCACGTGGCCGGCCCTAAGCCGTTCGATGCGCGCGGCATCGATATCGACGCAGATGACCTCGTTGCCGCTCTCGGCAAAGCAGGTGCCGCTCACCAATCCCACATAGCCCGTACCCACGACTGCGATATTCATTTGTTTGCCAAGCCGCGGACTCGGTAATCCGGGGCTTTGGAATTCCCCCGAGGATTTAAAATTCTTCCTTGATCACGTAAACCGGCTTGTCCTGCGATTCGTGGTACGTGCGCGCCAGCATCTCTCCCAACAGCCCGATACTGATGAACTGAACGCCCACGATCACCATCAGAATCGCCAGCAGCAGCGCCGGACGATCGTGCAGCGGCCGCCCCAGCGCGATCTTCTCGAACACGAGTATAGCCGTCCAGACCGCTCCGATCAGGCCCAGCACCAGGCCGATCGCGCCGAAGACCTGAATCGGCCGCGTCGAGTAGCCCGAGAGAAACTTGACCGTCAAAAGGTCCAGGAGAGTGCGCACGATGCGTCCCGGGCCGTATTTCGACTTGCCGGCGCGGCGCGGGCGAAAACCCACTTCCACCTCCGCGATTCGCGCGCCCTGCTCGGCGGCGATCGCGGGGACGAAGCGATGCATCTCGCCGTAGAGCATCAGGCGATGCGCCAGGTCGCGCCGGTAGGCTTTCAGCGTGCAACCATAGTCGTGCAGCCGCACGCCGGTCATCCACGAGATCAGCCGATTGGCGGCGATCGACGGGAGCCGGCGGCTCAGCCGCGCCCCGGCCCATCGCCCGGTGCGCCATCCGCTCACCAGGTCGTAGCCCTCGGCGAGCTTGGCTAGCAGGCGCGGGATATCCGCCGGATCGTTTTCGCCGTCGCCGTCGATCGCGACCACCACGTCGCCGGCGGCCTCGCGCAGTCCGCAGGCGAGCGCCGCAGTCTGGCCCGAATTGCGCGCAAGCCGCAGCACGCGCACGTGCTCGTCCCCGGCCTTGATTGCGCGCAGCACCTCGGCGCTGCCGTCGGTCGAGCCGTCGTCGACGAATAGCATCTCGTAGCTGGCGCCGGCCGCGCCCAGCACGCGCACGAGTTCCTCGTGCAGCGGAGAGAGGTTGTCCCGTTCATTATAGAGCGGAACAACTATCGAGAGTTCCATCGCGTGTACTGCGAATCGGTAAGCTCGATGAAGGCGCGGTAGCGCTGGTCGATTTCCTCCCAGGTCAGGCTCACCAGGCGCTCGAGCGAAAACCGCTCGACCACGAACGAGGCGAGCACGCTGCCGTAAACCACGGCGGTGCGCAGGACCGGCTCGGCCACGCTCGCGTGGCGCGCGAGGAAACCCATGAAGCCGCCGGCGAAAGTGTCGCCCGCGCCGCTCGGGTCGATTACTTCTTCAAGCGGGTACGCGGGCACCGCGAACATCGAATCCGCGCTGAATTGCAGCACGCCGTACTCGCCGCGCTTCACCAGCACGGTATCGGGGCCCATCTTGAGAATTGCGCGGCCGGCGCGCACCAGGTTGTGCTCGCCCGTCAGCATGCGCGCCTCGTCGTCGTTCAGCGTCAGGATGTTGACGCGGGCGAGCAGGCGCATCAGCGCCGGCCGTTCGTTTTCGATCCAGTGGTTCATCGTGTCGGCGGCGACGACCCGGGGGCTGTGCACCTGCGAAAGCACGCGGCTTTGCAGTTCGGGCGCGATGTTGCCGAGGAAGACGTAGTCGGCGCGGCACTGATCGGGCAAAAGGTCGGGAGCGAAGTCCGAGAACACGTTAAGCGCTAGTCCCAGCGTGTCACGCTTGTTCATATCCTCGTGATAGCGCCCATGCCAGCGCATCGTCAGCCCGTCCCGGCGCGCGAGGCCGCGCACGTCGATATTGCGCTCGGTGAACAGGCGCAGGTCTTCGGCGCGAAAATCGGTGCCGATTGCGCCCACGATGCTGACCGGCGAAAAGAAGCGCGCCGCCAGGGCAAAATAGCTGGTGGATCCGCCCAGCACGTCATCGGCCCTGCCCTGCTGGGTCTCGATCGTGTCGTAGGCGACGGAGCCGACCACAACGATACTCATTCGACGCAATCCCCCCGACGCTGGATCATCGCGCTCCTCGCTGTGCTCAAATGCATCTTCAGTCGGTTCATTGCAGATACTTGCCGATTATCGGCCGCAGATCGGCGGCCATCTTGGGCGGAATCACCGCGCGGTCGGTGATGATCGCGTCCTTGAGCGCGTGCGGACACGCGCAATCGCGCGTGCGCGCCGCGATCCGCCGCGCGAGCACTGCGATCGCGTTCTGCGCGTGCTCGACGTTAAGTTTCATCACGCGCAGGATCTCGCCGATATCGACCGCGGCGACGCTTTCGTGCCAGCAATCGTAATCGGTTACCAGCACCAGCGCCGCGTAACACATCTCCGCCTCGCGCGCCAACCGCGCTTCCTGCATCGCCGTCATACTGATGACGTCGGCGCCCCAGCGCCGATAGAGGTTCGACTCGGCGCGGGTCGAGAACTGCGGCCCCTCGATACAGATGTAAACGCCGCCGCGATGGACGGTCGTGCCGCTTTCGCCCGCGGACTCGGCCACCTCGCGCGCGAGCGCCGCGCATACCGGGTCGGCAAGCGAAACGTGTGCGACGATCCCGCCGCCGAAAAAGCTCGCCGGCCGTTTGTAGGTGTGATCTATGAATTGGTCGGGCACCACGAGGTCGCCCGGCCGCAGCTCCTCCTTCATGCTCCCGGCGGTGCTGACCGAAACCAGATGATCGACGCCGAGCTGCTTCATCCCGTAGATGTTAGCGCGAAAATTCAGCTCGGAGGGCATCAGGCGATGGCCGCGGCCGTGGCGCGAGAGGAACACAACGTCGCACTCGCCGAGCTTGCCGCGGAAGAACGGGTCGGAGGGAGGGCCGAACGGCGTGTGAAGATCGACCTGCTCGACGGCGCTCAGCCCCTTCATCTGGTAGAAGCCGCTCCCGCCGATCACGCCCAGCACCGTCTTGCCCATTACCGCCCTGCTCCTTCAGCCCGCTTGCCGCTCGGCGTACAACTGGCCGCAGGCGGCTGCGATATCCTGGCCCCGGCTCTCGCGGATTGTAGCGGTCAAGTTACCTTGCCGAAGTATTGCTTGAAAGCCCTCTACCGCGGCGCGCGCGGACGGCGCGAACCGCGCGCCCGAAAAGGGGTTGAAAATGATCAGATTCACCTTGGCCTTGAGCTGGCCCAAAAGCCGGACCAGCCGGCGCGCATCCGCGGGTGAGTCATTAACTCCGGCCAGCATCACGTATTCGAACGTCACGCGATCGCGTCGTTTGATCGGCAAGGCGCGGCATGCGTCGATCAGCTGCTTCAGCGGATAGCGCAGATTGATCGGCGCGAGCCGGTCGCGCAGCTCGTCCGTCGCCGCGTGCAGCGACACCGCCAGGTTGACCGACGGAAACTCGGCCAGCAGCCGGTCCATCGCAGGCACCAGCCCCACGGTCGAGACTGTAACGCGCCGGGGCGAGATTCCCATCCCCCACGCCGAGGTCATGATCGCGAGCGCGCGCATCAGACGCGGGTAGTTGGCAAGCGGCTCGCCCATCCCCATGAAAACGTAGTTGGTGAGCTGTTCGCCGGGCCCGAGCTCGCGCCGCGCGGCGGCAATCTGGCCGACTATCTCGGCCGCGGTCAGGTTGCGATGAAGCCCCATCATCGCGGTCGCACAGAACTCGCACGCCATCGCGCATCCGGCCTGGCTCGAAAGACAGAGCGTGACGCGCTCGCCGGCCGGGATGATCACGCTCTCTATCGCTTCGCCATCGCCGAGCGTGACCAAAAGCTTGCGCGTGCCGTCGGTGGAGCGCGCGACGGTCGCGTCCGGCGTCGGGCTAATGTTAAAGTGATTCTTCAAGTCGGCCCGGAGCCCTGCCCCGAGGTCCGACATCGCGTCGAAGGAATCCGCTCCGCGCTGCCACAGCCACCCCATTATCTGCCGCGCGCGGAAGCTGCGCTCGCCGGCGGCGGTCACGAACTGCGTCAACTCATCGAGCGTCAGTTCGCGCACGTCGCGCAGCGACGACGCCTTGACCGCCGTCGCGCCGGAGGATTGCAGATGCTCGGTCACCTGACGAGTTTACCGATCTTCAGTACTCTTCGTCAGCCACGTAACTGCCGATGCTTTGGACGAGGCCGGGAGAGCGGTGCGCCAGCAGAACGCCATACACGACGGAAATCGCGAGTCCCGCCGCGGCTATCGCCGGAAACAGGTTGAACGGCGCCGGTTGTCCCGGCTGAACCAGTCCCCACAACGGGAAGAGCGTCAAGACCACGCCGAGAAGGGGAATCACGGCGTGCCTTATCGCGTCGAATTCGGAATTGTGAAACCGCACGATGTAAACCGGGAGCGCGATGGTGGTCGCGAGATACACCATGAGAATTGGAATCGTGCCCAGGGTTCCGGTGTAATCGAAAATCTTGACCGGGTCGCGGTTCCAGCCGAAGACGAGCGTAATCGCGAGCGCAGCCAGGATGAACGCCCACATCGCGGCGTGCGGCGTTCGGTGTTGCGGATGAATCTTGCCGAAGAAAACCGGCAGCAGGCCCTCGCGCCCCGCGCTGAACAGGATGCGCGCCTGTGAATTGGTCAGCCCGAGCAGGCAGGAAAAGACGCTGGTGATGCCGGCAAGATAGGCGACGATCAGAAGTGGGCCCGCCGAATTCCTGAGCGCGTCGATGAAGGGAATCGTGGAATTGCCGATCGCCTTGGCGTTGTTGTGAAAGGCGATTTCCGTCGCGTACGCGAGAAATACGTAAACCGCGCCGATCGTCACCGTGGCCATCGCCAGGGCCCGCGGGATGTTGCGGCGCGGGTTCTCGGTTTCTTCGGCCAGCGTGGCGGAATTCTCCCATCCGACGAACGCGTAAACCGCGAGCGGGAAGCCAAGGCCGACGCCGGCGAGTCCGCTCGACAGATTCGACGGGAGGAACGGCGCTGCGCTCAGCGACGCGCGGTTGACGATCAGCATCGCCGTCGCGCCGGTCAGCAAGAGGCCGAGCTCGAAATAGAAGAAGATCGCGGCCCACAAGGTCGAGATTTTTACCCCGCGCGCGACCAGGAAACCGCAGATTCCCGTCGCGCCAGCGCACAAGAGCTGCCAGGGAATGTCGATCCCGAGATAGAGCTTCAGCGTATCGTGCGCCCAGCCGCCAGAAATGGCAACGATCGCGGCGGCTGCGATCGCATAACCGGCGACGATGAACAACGACGCCGCGGCGCCGGCGGCGGGTCCGAAAGCCATCCCGATGAAGGTGACGAACGAACCCGTGCTTGGCCGGTATTTCGAGAATTCGGAGAGCGTGTTGCTCAGGAAGAGAATCGCCACCATCGCCACGATAATCGTCAGCGGTGCTGCCACGCCGGCACCGCCAACGATCACTCCGAAACCAAAATAGAAACTTACCGCGGGCGCGATATTCGCCAGCGTCGAGGCGATAATCTGGGGCAGCCCCAAGGCATTTCGGCTCAGCCGATCGGATTTCATAAGGCGTCGCCGGGATCACACGGCGCCGCGTCGAGCCGGCTCAGGGCCAGATCGGCGGGACAGTGATTGACGGGGTGAACGTTGTCGGATTGGCCCGCCGCCACCGTCAAGGCGCGCCTAAGGGACGATATCGAGACTGCTGAAGAAGAACGCCACTTCGTGCGCGGCGGTCTCCGGCGCGTCTGAGCCGTGCGTGGCGTTTTTTTCGACGTCCAGGCCGAAGTCTTTGCGGATAGTGCCGGACGCGGCTTTCGCCGGGTCCGTCGCGCCCATCAGGTCTCGCCACTTCGCGATCGCGCCGTCCGCCTCCAGCGCCATTACGACCACTGCACCCGACGACATGTAATCGCAGAGCGAGCCGTAGAACGGCCGCGCCTTGTGCACGGCGTAAAACGCCTCGGCCTGCGCGCGTCCGAGCCGGATAAGGCGCATCGCGCGAAGCTTTAATCCGGTGCCTTCGATGCGCTTGATGATATCGCCTGAAAGCCCGCGCGCCACCGCGTCGGGCTTGATGATTGCCAATGTCCGTTCTATCGCCATCCGGTAACTTGCCGTCCTGATTACGCCGCGCGGCCGAGCGCCTGCGCCTAATTCCTGCGCCCGTCGAGCGCGGCCTTCATCGTGACGCCCAACTCCGCGGGGCTCATCGCAACGCTGATGCCGGCCGCCTTGAGCGCCGCGATCTTGTCGGCGGCGCCGCCGTGACCGCCCGAGATGATCGCGCCCGCATGGCCCATCCGCCGCCCCTTGGGCGCGGTCTGCCCGGCGATGAACGCGACCACCGGTTTCTTGAAGTTCTGCTTGATATACGCCGCGGCCTCTTCCTCGGCAGTGCCGCCGATCTCGCCGATAAAGATCACCGCGTCGGTGCCCGCGTCCTTGTTGAACAGCTCGAGCGCGTCGATCTGATTGGTGCCGATTATCGGATCGCCGCCGATTCCGACGCAGGTCGATTGCCCGATGCCGAGCTGGGTGAGCTGATGCACCGCCTCGTAGGTGAGCGTGCCCGAGCGCGAGATCACGCCGACCTTGCCCGGCTTGTGGATATAGCCCGGCATGATTCCGATCTTGCACTCGCCCGGAGTGATGACGCCGGGACAGTTGGGACCGATGAGCCGCGACTTGCTGTCCTTCAGGTAGTGCTTGACCTTCACCATGTCGAGCACCGGGATGCCCTCGGTGATGCAGATGATGAGTTCGACCCCGGCGGCTGCGGCCTCCAGGATCGCGTCGGCGGCGAACGGCGGCGGAACGTAGATCACGCTCGCATTGGCGCCGGTCGCTTTGCGCGCCTGCTCGACGGTGTCGAAAACCGGAATACCTTCGAAATCGGTGCCGCCCTTGCCCGGCACCACGCCGCCGACCATCTGCGTGCCGTAGTCGCGGCAGGCGCGGGTGTGGAACTGGCCGGTGGCGCCGGTCATTCCCTGGGTGAGGACGCGAGTGCTCTTGTTTACCAGGATGCTCATCGAAATCAGTGTCCTATTTGCCGATCGATTCGACTACGCGGCGCGCCGCATCGGCCATGTCGTTGGCGGCGATCACCTTGATGCCCGACTCGGCGAGGATCTGCTTGCCCTCTTTGACGTTGGTCCCTTCCATCCGGACCACCAGGGGGACGCTCAACTTAACCTCGCGCGCCGCGTCCACCACGCCGCGCGCCAGCACGTCGCACTGCATGATGCCGCCGAAGACGTTGATCAGCACCGCCTTGACGCGCGCGTCGGAGAGCAGGATGCGGAACGCGGCCGCGATCTTCTGCGCGTTGGCGCCGCCGCCGACGTCGAGAAAATTGGCCGGCTCGGCGCCGTAGTACTTCACGATGTCCATCGTCGCCATCGCCAGGCCCGCGCCATTGACCATACATCCAATGTTGCCGTCGAGATGGACGTAGCTAAGGTCGTACTTGGCGGCCTCGGTCTCGGCCGGGTCCTCCTCGTTGGGGTCGCGCAACTCGCGGATCTCGGGATGGCGGAAGAGGCCGTTGTCGTCGAATGAAATCTTGGCGTCGAGGCAAATCACGCGCCCGTCGGCGGTCACCACCAGCGGATTGATTTCAATAAGCGACGCGTCGGTCTCGACGAAGGCGCGGTAGAGCGCGGCGAGCAGCGCCGCGAACTGGCCTACCTGCTTGTCTTTCAGCCCCAGGGCGAAGGCGATTTTGCGCGCCTGGAACGGCGCCATCCCGACGAGCGGGTCGATCGGATCGGTGAGGATTTTTTCCGGCGTTTTCGCCGCGACCTCTTCGATCTCCATCCCGCCCTCGGTGCTCGCGATTACGGCGACCGCCGCGGCCTTTCGATCGACGACCATCCCGAGGTAAAGCTCGCGCGCGACCTGGCTCGCTTCTTCGAGGTATACGCGACGCACCACGCGCCCCTCGGGTCCGGTCTGATGCGTCACCAGCGGCTTGCCGAGCAGGCGGGCGGCGAAATCGCGCGCTTCGTCGGCGGAGCTTATCAGCTTGACGCCTCCCGCCTTGCCGCGCCCGCCGGCATGAATCTGCGCCTTGATTACGGCCTTGGGCTGGCCGAGCGCACGGAAGACGGCGGCGGCCTCGTCGGGCGTTGAGGCCGGCTGTCCCTTGGGCACCGGTGCGCCGAAGCGGCCGAGCACCTGTTTGGCCTGAAACTCATGGATGTTCATGTTTTACTTTCACTTGTATTTGCGCTTGAGCCTGCGTTTGACGCGCGCGGGCGAATCCGCCAGGCGCGCCGCCGGCGCCGTCAGCCTGCGATCGCCTTATCCATCGCCTCGACCAGTTCCCGGACGTGCCCGACGGAGCTGTCGAACGCGGCCTTCTCCGCCGCCGTGAGCTGGATTTCGATCACCCGCTCGACGCCGCCCGCGCCGATAACCGCCGGCACACCGGCGTAAAGTCCCTTCACACCGTATTCGCCTTCCAGGTAAACCGCGCACGGCAGCACTTCCTTGCGGTCGAGGATGAAGGCCTCGACCATCCGGTAAACCGCCGCGCCCGCCGCATAGTACGACGACGTCTTCATCAGCTCGACGATCTCGCCGCCGCCGTTGCGCGTGCGTTTTTCGATTTCGTCGAGACGCTTGGGCGCGATCATCCGCTCGATCGGCACGCCGCCGACGCTGGTGTAGCTGCGCACCGGCACCATGTCGTCGCCGTGCCCGCCGAGCACCATCGCCGACACGCTCTCGACCGACACCTTGAGCTCGGTCGCGAGGAACGTGCGATAGCGCGCCGAGTCGAGCACGCCCGCCTGCCCGGCCACGCGATGCTTGGGGAAGCCGGTGACGCGCTTGATCTGCGTGACCATCGCGTCGAGCGGGTTGGTCACCACGATCACGAACGCATCGGGCGCATGCTGCTTGATCGCACCGCCGACCTGGTTCATCACGCCGGCATTAATCTTGAGCAGGTCGTCGCGGCTCATTCCGGGCTTGCGCGGCGATCCCGAGGTCACCACGCAGCAATCGGCGCCCTCGATGATCTTCATGTCGGTCGAACCGGTGACGTTGACGTCAACGCCCAGCACCGGGGCGGACTCGAGCATGTCGAGCGCCTTGCCCTGGGGCAGGCCGTCGATAATGTCGAAGAGCGCGATATCGCCCAGCCCGCGCAGAAAGCACAGGTGAGCACAGGTCGCGCCGACGTTGCCGGCGCCGATGAACGCGATTTTTCTACGCTTAATCACACTTTGCAGGAGGGGCCCGCGCCCCTCTCCTCCATCAGCAGGAGGGGCCCAGCCCCTCTTCTTCATCAGTCCGACTTATATATCCGCGATCTGTGCGCGCGCAAAGTCTTACGGCCGGCGCAGCGATCGATTCGCCCGCCGCCCCCAATTGCCCGCGCGCGACCCCGAATCAATATCAGCCGCCGCCCGCCGTGTGAAGCCGCGCGCGATCGGCCGTATTTGGTCGTTTTGTGGGCGGAGCCAAGCCGTGTTAGACAAGCCTCGAAGCTAAGCCGGAAACCAAAAGGAACCGGAGGACAATTCAAATGGCCGCCGAATACATGGCCGTCGAACTCGAGGCCCGCTTGAACGTGCTCGAATCCAAGGTGCAGGAACTGGTGGACGTCGAGGCCATCCGCGACCTGCGCTTCCGCTACCACGAATACATCAACGAGGGGAAGTTCGCCGAGATCGCAAGCCTGTTTACCGAGGACGGTGACTTGCTCTTCGGGCATCTCGGCAGCGCCCACGGCCGCGACGAGATCAATCGCTTCTTCGGCGGCCTGCTGGTCAAGCCCGACGCTGCAGGCAAAGCCCGCGAGCCGCGGCTTTCGCGCGTGCGCCAGTTCATCCATAACCACATGGTCGAAGTCCGCGGCGACCGCGCAACCGGCTTCTCGTACCTGGAGGCGAAGCCGGTTTACAAGGGCGAGAGCTACGTCGTCGCGGCGCGTTACGACGACGAATACGTCCGCCAGAACGGCCACTGGAAGTTCAAGAAGATGGCGCTGACGCCGTACTTCATGGTGCCGCTCAAGGAAGGCTGGGCGCAGGACGACCTGCTCAAGATGGGTCATTGATGCGTATGAGCACGATGGAACCCGCGGTGCTTTACGAGCGGAGCGGCGTGATCGGCTACGTCACGCTCAACCGGCCGCGCGTGCTCAACGCGATGAACGACGAATGGATTCACGCCCTGGCCGCCGCAGCGCAGACGGCGGGCGACGACTCCGCGGCGCGGGTCGTGGTGGTCCGCGGCGCAGGCCGCGCGTTCTGCGCGGGCGCCGACCTCAAGGAAATCCCCCGCCGCCAGGAGCTGATGGAGCACTGGCAGACGCACATCGGTCCCGAGCAGGAAATCGCGCGCCGCTTCCGCCGTCTCGGCAAGCCGCTCATCGCGCAGGTGCATGGCTACGCCGTGGGCGGCGGATGCGAGGTCGCGATGCTCGCCGATATCCGCATCGCCGCCGAAGGCACGAAGCTGGGCTTCACCGAGGTCAAGGTCGGCGCCACGGTCACGATGGGCGGGCTCTACAATTTGCCGCGAATAGTCGGCGCGGGCCGCGCCTTCGAGCTGCTCTACACCGCCGAGCTTATCGACGCGCAAGAAGCGATGCGGATCGGGCTGGTGAATCGCGTGGTCCCGGCGGACCAGCTCGATTCTACCGTGCGCGCGCTGGCCGAGAAGATCGCATCGCACTACCCGGCGGAACTGGCGCTCACGCGCGAGGGCGTGTACCGCGCGATGGACATGGACTTCGACGCCGCGGCCGAGATGGAGCTTGGCGCGGCGCTCATCTCGCATCTTGCGGGCTCGCGAATCGAGGGTATGGCGCGGCAGGCCGAACGGATTCATCAGCGCAAGGGCGGCAGTCGATGACCGCGCGCGCGGCCCTGCTGGCCGCGTGTGCGATCGCCGCCTTCGTTCCACCGACCCGGGCGTTGGCGGCGCAGATCGAGGTGTGCTTCTCTCCGCCGCTGCCCGGCGGATGCGACCCGGCGGGCGCGATCGAGGGCGCGGTACGGGCCGCGCGCAAGTCGATCCTCATCCAGGCGTACGAGATAACTCCCGGGCCGCTAGTCGCTGCCCTGGTCGCGGCGCATAGGCGCGGCGTTGACGTCCGCGCGATAGTGGATTACCGGCAACTCACCGATCGCCGCAACCATGACGACGCGATCGCCGTCGAGCATCTTGGCGCGGCCGGAATCCCGGTGCTGGTGGACCGGCCGCCCGGCCTGATGCACGACAAGGTAATGATTATCGACGGCGAAATCGTGGTCACGGGAAGCTTCAACTACACATACTCGGCCGAGCATCGGAACGTCGAAAACCTGTTGGTTATTCGCGATCCGGCGCTGGCGGTGCAATACGTGCGGCATTGGCAAAGCCGCGCCGCCGAATCGCGGCCGCTGCGCGTAAGCGCCGGCGAAACGGACGATCGAGGCTCGCAGAGCTCGGCGGGATCGGACGCTGACGCTGCGCCGCCCGCGCCTCCCGGACCGATTTTCGGCAATCGCCGCACCCGCATCTACGAATGGCCGGGATGCCCATACTACGGCAAGGTCTCGGCGGCAAATCGCGTCGAATTCGCGAGCCCGGCGGCGGCCGAGCAGGCCGGCTACCGCGCCGCCCGCAACTGCCGATAGATTCACAACCTCGGAGACAAGCTTATCGTCCAAGGAGCGGTTTGCGGACCGCCCAGTGTCGTCCTGAGCGAGCGTTGCGCGAGTCGAAGGATCCCGAGTCTTCCCTTCTTTCGCTTAGCCACTTTTCAGGTCATTCCAATCCGGATTAAGCGACTCGATTAGTTTGATTTTTTTCGCACGCCGCCAGCCCTTCAATTGTTTCTCGCGGGCGATGGCGGCTTTGATCTCTTCGAATGCTTCGAAGTATACCAGTCGCTTGACGTGGTATTTGGCCGTGAAGCCGCGCGTCAGTCCCTCGACATGTTCCGCGACACGCCGCTCAAGATCGTTCGTGACGCCGACATACAGAGTCCGTGAAATGCCGGGCATTACATAGACATAGTAGTTTTTGGGCGACGCGTTCATGGGATCCGGGATCCTTCGACTGGCGCAACGCTCGCTCAGGATGACAAAAAAAACACGGGCGGATGACAAAAACACGGCACGGCCGGATGACAAACATACGACAGGGCCGCTGGCTGAAATATTTGTTAACCAGCCTATTTATCAACCAGACCCATTTATCGACCCGTCCTGGCCGAAGTCGCTTTGATATGTCGGCGCTCAGTGCGCGAAGGCCATTTCCCGCGTCGGCGCCCAAGGATAAACGTGCACCATCCATCCGAAGACCTGCGGATAGAAGCGTCCGCCGGCGGCGTCGCAGGCTTCTCTGGTCGCAATCGAACCGTTCGGACCGAACTTCGTCCAGTCGGCGGCGAGCCCCTGCCCCTTCGGCGGAAGGCAAAGATTTACGTGCCGATGCCATCGCGCGACGCTCAGCGGCACGCGCTGGTCGAGCTTGGCCTCGCTGGTTCCGCGCGGTGCCGTGTACATCGCGCCGACCAGCTTATAGCCGCCGCCCGCCGTCTTCTTGTAGAGCAGCGACGTCGGCTCGGCGGGATCGAAAGTGAATGCCGCTTTGAGTCCGTTCTGCCATCGCGTGAAATGATAAATCTTCTGCGGGATCTCCGGATGGAACGGCTTGAAGCCGTCGGCCTCGGCGACGTGGTAGTCCTTGTACTTCGCAAGCGCGGTCCGCAGCGTCTTGACGATCTCCGCAGCGCGCGCACGGTCGGCATCGGTGGCCGAGCGCGCCTTGCTCCACGCCATGTGCAGCGCCATCGCAGAGTCCCCGGCGGAGCTGGACATGTCGGACATGTTCGCATGATCCGACATGTCCATGGAGGACATCGAGCCCATCACCGCGTCCGAGCTGGGGGCGTCTCCGCGCTCATCTGATCCGGCTGCCGCCCATTGCGAGGCCGGCGCTCCCGCGCTGCTCTGATCCGTGGTTCCTACGACGTCGCTATTGCGGCCCTGCGCTGCGGCGAGCGCCAGCAGGACCATCGCGACCCCAGCCGCGTTGTGCAGAATCATGGCACCACCCCTTTGCTCGAAGCATGAGCCGCCCACCGCCCCTCGCCACCGATGACTACGCACCCGCCCCTGTGGGGTTACTAAAACGCAATGTACAGAGAATATTTGACTCCGCTTCGGAAGCCTGCGCCATAGGGGTTTTAGCGCGAAGGAGACTCTACGAGAGGCCAAAACCACAACCGGATGTGTGACGTTCGCGGATAGCCACAAGCCAAAATCGATGGCCGGGGGCCAAACAACCGGCGATCAGCGCAAGAGCGCCCGCAGGCGATGCCCGCGGGCGCTCCTTTACGCTCTCAAGTTTTGAGGCGCGGCGCGCGCCGCCACCTCTTTAACGCGAGATTCCTGGCGCTACATGTTGTCCACGATTGCTTTCCCGAACTCCGAGCACTTCAGGATCTTCGCTCCGGTCATCAGGCGCTCGAAATCGTAGGTCACGGTCTTGTTGGCGATGGTCTTTTCCAGTCCGCGGATGATTCCGTCGGCCGCCTCCTGCCATCCCATGTGCTCGAGCATCAGCACACCCGACAGGATTACCGAGCCCGGATTCACCTTGTCCTGATCGGCGTACTTGGGCGCGGTGCCGTGCGTCGCCTCGAACACGCCATGGCCGGTGACGTAGTTGATATTCGCGCCCGGCGCGATTCCGATTCCGCCGACCTGCGCCGCGAGCGCGTCCGACAGGTAGTCGCCGTTCAGGTTCATCGTCGCGACCACGTCGAACTCGTCGGGGCGAGTGAGAATCTGCTGCAGCGTAATGTCGGCGATATTGTCTTTGATCAGGATCTGGCCCGGCGGCGGCTTGCCATTGCAATCGTCCCATCCGATCGCCTTGCCCGCGAACTCGCGCTTGGTCAGCGCGTAGCCCCAATCGCGGAACGCGCCCTCGGTGTACTTCATG
>DATJXN010000116.1 GCA_035500095.1 Candidatus Binataceae bacterium | reverse complement strand
ATGCCAGCGCCTGGCCATCGAGAGCCAGCGATCGCTGGGCAGCGTGAGCCAGCCCGGGAAGATGCGCGCCACGACGTCGCCCTCCGCATCGGTGGCGGCGCCCAGCACCTCGGTCGTATCGAACTCGCGCCCGAAGATGCGCGTAACGCCGACCACCTCGTCTTCGCCGGCTTCCACGGCCGCGATCTGGAATATCGGCCCCTTTCCTGTGTAGGAAGACTTACCCCAATAGAGTGCCGGATGCGCACTGAAGATATTGAGGCCGCTCAGGAACAGGATCGTGAGCGCAATCACGTTGATCCAGTGCATGACGCGCACCGGCAGGCTGTGCCGGTAGTACAGATAGCTGCCGGCGCGAGCTGCGGCCGGCGCCGGCATGACATCACTGGGTGGCATCAAATGCGTCTCCAGAAAACAAGTCTAGTCGCGGCCGCGCGCGCTCACAATCTCCACCTTCGTGCCGTTCAGGCGACGCGGACCGCTGACGAAGACATTGTCGCGCTCGAAGAAGCGAAGCTTACGGTGTACTTCGCGCGAGATGCCGATGCGTACGCTGCGCCCGACGCGTCGCGGCGCCCGGGCATCGACTCCCAGCCAGAGTCTGCCCTTGTCGCAGAGATCGGTTCCGTCAAGGCGCAGATCGATGTCGAGCGCAGTGGCAAGCCGCCCCGGACCGCGCGCGAGATCGGCCAGCCGCTCCGTGCCGCGCCATGCCTTCATCAGCGCGACGCCTTCGAGAGGCTCCAGGGCACGCAGCAGGACGCCGGCGCCCGTCCCCTTCGTTTCGGCGCTCACGTTGAGCGCGTGCCAGCAGCCATAGACGAAATAGACGTAAGCATGCCCGCGCTCGAGAAAAAGCGAGCGGTTGCGCGGCGTCTCACCGCGAAACGCATGCGCGGCGGCGTCACCGACGACGTAGGCCTCGGTCTCCACGATGCGTCCGCTCAACCGGCCTTGCGGATGCTCGTGCACGAGAATCTTGCCGATGAGATAGCGCGCGAGCTTCGCGGTGTCCCTGGGAAGCTCGTCGCGGCGCAGGCGACGCAACGGTCCGATCATCAACCGGCAATGATCAATGATACGACCGGGCAATGCCAAGTGACGACGTGCGACCCAGCGCTAAAACCGGCGTAGCTAACTCATCTAAAACTAGAAATGATCCCCTTAACTCTTTGAAGCACCGTGGCTTCTTCGTAGCCGTTTTCGATCGTTATCTTGCGATGCAGGCGGCGCAAGGGCCTGCCTTTTCTCGCTGCCCGCGCAACGACCCTCGATCGACGCCGGTGGAGTAAGCTTGAACGGCAGCTGTTAACCGGGGGAAGGTGGTCCGCATGATCTTCCACAAGAGTCAGCTCATATCGTGCCCTCTGATGGCACTTGCTGCGTTGTTGCTCATAGCCCCGGCGCAGGCTGCAAACAAGGCGATCTACAAGTGCTTCGACAAGCACCTCGCGCTCGTCTACACCGACCTGCCGTGCAAGGATGGAGAGCAACTCGATCTTCGACCCGGCGATTCCGACCCCGCAGCGGTCGCGGGGCTGGAACGCGAACGCGAGCGGCTTAGCTTGAGTGCCGCGCAGCGCATCGCGGATGAACGGCGCGCCGCGCTGCAGCGTGAGCTTGCCGACCGTTCTCGCCCGATCATGGTCGAGCAGAACGCGCCGGACTCGTCTAGTGATTACGCTGATTACGGCTACGGTTATCCGGTGTTCGCGCATTCGCCCAAAGCGCGCCCACGGCCGCACGCACGCCGAATGGCGGAACACGCCGGTATCGCGCCGAATCCGCCATACGTCGTGCCACGGCCGTAAGTACCGCGCGGCGCGACGCCACCTCGGCGAACCGCCGGTTCACGACCGCCGAAACCGTCGGGGCATGGAGTTCGATTACGTCGTCGTCGGCGCTGGCTCGGCCGGCTGCGTCCTTGCCTCGCGGCTAAGCGAGGATCCCTCGGTGCAGGTGTGCCTGCTCGAAGCAGGCCCGTCGTCGGAACGAAAGCTTGCGGTGCGCATGCCGCCGGGGATGGCGATCACCGAATCGACGCGATACCTGAACTGGGCATTCGAGACCGTGCCGCAGGCAGGCTTCGACGGCCGCCGCGCCTACCAGCCCGCGGGTAAGACCACGGGCGGATCGAGCTCGATCAACGGGATGATCTACATCCGCGGCTTCTCCAGCGAATACGAGGACTGGGCGGCGCTCGGCAATGCGGGCTGGAGCTACGCAGACGTGCTCCCCTACTTCCGCAAGGCCGAGCACAACGAGGTGTACGACAACGAACTGCACGCCCGCGGCGGCCCGCTCAACGTCGCCGATCCACGAAGCCCGTCGCGGGCATCGAAGGCCTTCCTGGAGACCGCCGCGGCGCTCGGAATTCCCTTCGTCGAAGACGTCAACATTGCGCAGCCGGACGGCGTCGGCTTCTATCAGCTGACGGCCATCGATGGCGAGCGCTGCACGACCGCGCGCGCGTATCTGACGGGCGCGCGGCAACGGCCGAATCTCGAGATCGTGACGCACGCGCACGCGACGCGGATCCTCACCCAGGGGCGGCGCGCCGTCGGCGCCGAATATCGGCGCGCAGGAACGACGCGACGGGTGCGCGCACGCCGCGAAGTCATTGTCAGCGCCGGGACCAACAAGTCGCCGCAACTCCTGCTTCTCTCCGGCATAGGAGCCGGCGACGCCCTGCGGCGCTTCGACATCGAGGTCGTGCACGACCTTCCGGGCGTCGGCGAGAATTATCAGGAGCACGTCGACGTATGGGCCCCGGTCCGCTCGCGCTCGACCGAGCTGATGGGCATTTCGGTGCGCGGCCTCCCGCGCCTGTTGGCCGACATTTTCAAATACATCGCGCGGCGCGAAGGCAACTTCGCCGGCCTCGGCGGCATCGCCGGCGGCTTTCTGCGCAGCGACCCATCGGTTGCGCAGCCCGACCTGCAGTGCTTCTTCCTGCCGGCGATCGTCGACGACTTCGCGCGGCGGCTTCACTGGGGACACGGTTTCAGCATCCACACCTGCGTGTGCCGCCCGAAGAGCCGCGGCCGCCTCACGCTCGCCTCGGCCGATCCGATAGCCGATCCGGCGATCGATCCCGATTTCTTCTCGGCGCGGGACGACCTCGAGCTGCTGATGAAGGGATGGAGAATCATGCGCACGATGATCGAGACCGAGCCGCTCCGAAGTTACGTCGACAAGCAATACCATCGGCCGAGCGGCGACGATGACGCTTCGCTCGAAGCCTTCCTTCGCCGGCGCGCGGTGAGCGGGCTGCACATGGCCGGGACGTGCAAGATGGGCGTCGATCCGATGGCGGTGGTCGATTCGCGGCTCCGGGTGCACGGGATGACCGGGCTGCGCGTGGTCGATGCTTCGATCATGCCGAACGTGACCTCCGGCAACACGAACGCGCCGGTGATCATGATCGCGGAGAGGGCGAGCGATATGATTCGCCATGACGGGGGACGCTGACTTGCGCTCACCGGGGCGCTGTCATCGCGGGGGACTCGAGTGAAACGATCGGTCGTAATCACGGGCGTATCGAGTGGCATCGGCTTTGCGACGGCGCGCGCGCTCGTCAATCGCGGCTACCGAGTCTTCGGCAGCGTGCGCAAACAGGCGGATGCGGACCGCGTGCGCAGCGCGCTTGGAACGGACTTCGTGCCGCTCGTGTTCGACGTCACCGACGCCGCCGGCATCGCCGCCGCCGCGGACGCCGTGGCGGCACAGGCAGGCGACGGAGGGCTCGCTGCGCTCGTCAACAACGCTGGCATCGCCCCGACCGGACCGCTGCTCCATCAGCCGCCCGAGGAGATCCGGCAGTTGTTCGAGATCAATGTCTTTGGCGTCATTGCTGTGACGCGGGCCTTCGCGCCTCTGCTGGGCGCGCGACGCGACGCACCCCGCCCTCGCGGCCGCATCGTCAATGTCAGCTCGCTCAATGGAGGCGTAACCGTTCCTTTCGCGGTCGCCTATTCGGCTTCGAAGCATGCGCTCGAAGCGATCAGCGACGGCCTGCGCCGAGAGCTCTGGATCTACGGCATCGACGTGATCGCCATCGAGCCGGGGACGATCCGCACCGAGATCTGGGACAAGTTCACCGCGTTCGCGGTCGAGAAGCGCTATGCGGGGACGGATTACAGCCGCGCGCTCGCCGCGATGCCGGGGATCGTCGCGGAAGAGCTCCGGAAAGGCGATCCGGTGGAAAAGGTGAGCGAGGCGATCTGCCGCGCGATCGAAGCGCTGCGTCCCAGGGCACGCTATCCGCTCACCGCGCTGTGGTATCTCGCCCGGCTGGTACCCGCACGCCTGCTGGACCGCGAATTGACGAGGCGGATGCGGCTGCGCTGACAGCGCGGCGCCAGCCCGGACGCATCGGTTTGCAAAAATTACCGGCGTTGGGCCGGTGGCGCACCCGACCACATGAGTCACTGAACCGCCGCGCGGCGGGCCGAGTCAAACTGTCGTCAGTATTTGTCGCAAGAATGCGCGCCGAGGGGCTCGCCAGGGCTGCCGATTAGGGGTCGCGCGTCTGCGTCGCTACCCAGAGGACAAGCAAGATGAGCAAAGCGAAGACACACCAGCTCAAGGATGTCATGAGCACGGACGTCAAGGTCGTAGGCCCGGACACCACCATCAGCGAGGCCGCCAAAGTGATGCGCGATGGGGATTTCGGGATGATGCCGGTAGGAGAAAACGATCGCATGATCGGCGCGATCTCCGACCGCGACATCGCGATCCGCGCGATCGCCGAAGGCAAGGGTCCGAACACGAAGGTGCGCGAGGTGATGTCCACCGGCATCGCCTGGGCGTTCGACGACGACAGCGTGGAGAAGGCCGCCAAGATCATGAGCGAACGGCAGGTACGGCGCCTGCCGGTGGTCAACCACGACAAGCGCCTCGTCGGCATCGTCGCGCTGGGGGACTTCGCGGTCGAGAGTGCTGAGCTCCGCCCCGCATCGCAGGCACTGGCCGAGATTTCGAGGCCGGCATACTCGTGACGCATCCCACTCAACCAAGACCAAGAAAGGGCTTTCCATGTCCGACAAGGCAAAAGTTTCGCGCCGGGATGTTCTGAGATCGGCGCTTGTGCTGGGCGGCGCCGCGTGCGCCGGCGCGCTTCAGTCGCGCGTCGCGCAGGCGCAGCAGAAGGCATCGAAGGCCGCGATGAAGTACCAGGAAAAACCGAACGGCGATCAGAAATGCAGCAATTGCCTGCAGTTCGAGCCGCCCGGCAG
>DATJXN010000115.1 GCA_035500095.1 Candidatus Binataceae bacterium | reverse complement strand
CGGCGGCGGCTGCCAGCATCGACTCCATTGCGGCCCGCTCTCTTTCCTGCAGCACCATGGCGATGCAGGCATGCGCGCCGTTGAACAGCGCAAGCGCAAAGCCGAACCATCGGGGCCAGGGCGAGGCGAGGGCCAGCGCGAGGACCGGAACCGCGACGGCGACGTTCAGGAGAGATGCCGCCAGCACGGCGCGCGCCGTCGCGATGCGATTCTTCTGGGCGAGCGCGAAGAGCGGCGCGATGGAAGGCGCCACGGCAAGGCCTGCATTCATGCGGATCGCGAGGCGCACGCCGGTGACGAAAAAGAACGCCGCGGCGATGAGGGGCCAGGCGCGCCAGGATTGCGCGACCGCTCTCGGCGTCAGCACCGCGAACAGCATCAGCTCGAGCATGCCCTGAAGGATCATGGCAAGGATGTTGCCCGCGCCCTCGCGGAACAGCGTCACCGTCGAATGGATCCAGGCGTTGTAGCTCGTCATCGTCATGAAGAGCGTCGCGGTCCAGAGCACGAGGCGAAGCGTGCGGTCGTCGGGCGAGAAGGCGATCTCGATCAGGACGACGGCCGCGAGCGCGAAGGTGCCGCCCTTGAAGAGCGACACGGTCTGGCTGACGGTGGTGGCGGCGAGATCGCGGCTGCGCGCCTCGACCATGGCGGCATCGATCAGCTTCGGCATGACCCTAAAGTCCCCCGGTTTCGCCGAGGCTAGCTGATTCTGGGTCCCCGCTTTCGCGGGGATGGCATTCAGTTGGCCGGACTGGAGGCGTCGGCGCGGAAGCGGCGGGGGCTGCAGCCGAAGACCGAGCGGAAACGCGCATGGAAATGCGAGAGGTCGTTGAAGCCGACCTTGAGCGCGACTTCGCTCACCGGCTCGGCGCTGGTGAGGAGCAGATCCGCCGCCGCGCGCAGCCGCGTGTTGATCACATACTGATTCGGGCTCTGGCCCGTCGCCGCCATGAAGACACGCAGGAAGTGGTAGCGGCTCAGATTGACCGATTGCGCGAGCTGGTCGAGCGAGCAGGGCTCCGCGTAGGACGTCTCGATATAGCGGATCGTCGAGCGGATGCGCTCGCGGTCGCGCGGCGACACGCCGACCGGCGGCCTGCCGGTCGTCTCCGTCCTGAGCGCGAGTGCTGCGAGCGCATAGGCCGCCTCGTCATGGTCGAAGCCGGGCGACGCCAGCCTCTTCATCCAGCCGAACATTTCCGCCGAGGACTTGCCGGGCGGCAGCGCGGCGGCGAGGAAACGCGTGTCGTCGAGCCCGCAATCGCCGGCGACCTCCTCGAGAAAATCGTGATCGAAGCGAACGACGAGGCGCTTGTTTCCCGTCGTGTCGAGATGATGGCAGGTGAAGTGCTCGCCCTTGTTGCCGAGGACGGCGGCGCCCGGAACCGCAACGACGAACTCGCTGCTCTCGGTCCGATACTTGAACCAGCCGGTCAACACGATGCCGATCGCGGCTCGTCCGTATTGCTTCTCCCAGGCCGGCCCCTGCGGATCGTCGGAAACGCAGCCTTCCTCGCACAGCTCGTACAGGGGCAATGCGCGGCGCGTTGGTGCGATTGGTGCGGTCACAGATGACATGCCAGCCTCAATACATCCGACCAGGGCGAACGCCGACAGTATAAGCCAGCGCGCGCTCGTCGCACACCTCTCGCGCGTGGAGGGTAAACATTCGCGTGCGCGCATTTGTTTGTTTGTGTTCAGCAATATCCCCCAAGATTTGCCCGGCCGGTCCGCCTAGGATCGCTCCGTGCCGTCGTCGCCCGGAGTGCCGGCGACACGAGAAATTGATCGCAATGGCGCGATCGCCATGACGGCGTGGATGATGCGCCGTCGGCTGCAAGCCCGCGCGCGCGGAGACGATGACGAAAAACGAATTCACGGAAGTCGCCGGCACGATGAATGACGGCGAAGGCGACGACACGGGCAATCGGCAGGATCTTCCGCTCGCCATCGCCAACATCGCGATCTCGCCGGAATCGCCCGTGCCGATCTATGAGCAGATCTGCTCGATCGTACGCGCGGCGATCGTCGCGGGCGATCTGCCCGCGAACACGCTGCTGCCGACGAGCCGCGAACTGGCGGCGATGCTCGGCATCGGGCGCACCACCGCGGTGAATGCCTATTCGCGGCTGATCGCGGAAGGTTATCTCATCTCGCGGTTGCGCCGCGGCACGCGCGTGGCGCCGCAACAGCGCGCGGCCCAGGCGGAATCCGGCGAGCGGCGGCAGGCGCGGCGCGCGGAGACGGCCGCGCCGGATGTCGAAATCTCCTTCACGGCAAGGCGCACGCTCGAGAGCCCGCTTGCTGTGAGCGCCACCGTGCAGCCTTTCGCGGTGGAAGAACCCGATCCCACGCTTTGCCCGCGCGCCGAACTCGGACGGCTGCTGGCGGAAGGATTCCGCCGGCCGCCGATTCCGGAGTCCGGCCTCGACCAGGGGCGCGAGCTGCGCAATTTCCAGGCCGCGGTTGCCGCCCATATCAGGCAGGCGCGCGGCGTGGTGTGCGATCCCGCGCAGATCGTTCCGACGCTCGGCATCGAGAGCGCGCTCGATCTCGTCGCGCGGCTCGTTGTCGATCCCGGCCATCTCGTGCATGTCGAGGATCCGGGTCCCGCGCTGGTGCGGGCGACGTTCGAGGGTGCCGGTGCACGCCTGCGCGCAGTCGGGGGCGATCGCGACGGCGCGGACTTTTCCAGAGCCATCGCGCCGCCGCCGCGGCTGATCGTGGTATCGCCGGCGCTGAGCTTTCCTTTAGGCGCTCAGATGTCGGAAGCGCGCCGACGCGCGGCGATGGAGGTGGCGCAGTCGACCGGGGCCGTTCTGTTCGAGAACGACGCTTACGGACAGCTGCTCTATCGCGGCGGGAGATTGCCCGCGCTGCAGTCTCTCGATCCCGGCCGCGTGCTCTATTACGGCAGCCTGACGAACACGCTCGGCCCCGGAATCCGTGTCGGTTATCTGGTCGTGCCGGAGGGCTTCGTCGAGCCGGCCTTCGAGCTTTCGCGGCGCTCCGGCGCGCGACCCGAATCCTTCATTCTCTCGGCGCTCGCCGCGTTCATCGGCGAGGGCCAGTACGCGCTCTACACGCGCAAGATCCGCGCGATCTACGCCCAGCGCCTCAAGCTCCTGGTGGAGGCCTGTCGCGCGCAGCTCCCCGAAGCCGCACCGGTCGAGCCCTGCGGCGGCTTCCACCTGACCCTGCTCCTGGCGAGCGCCGCGCGCGAACAAGGCATCTCCGCCATGGCGGCCGCGCAGGGCCTCTCGGTGGCGCCGCTGTCGCGCTTTTACGCGGGCAAGCCCGCGAGCCACGGGCTCGTGCTCGGCTTCGGCGCGGTGCCCGACCGGCTCATCGAGCCCCTCGTCGCGCGGCTCGCGGCGATCGTTCAGCGTACGGATGAATCTGCCGTCGCGTGATCGCCGGAACCGCCTCCCGAAAATTGTCGGAATTGGCGCTCGTTTGAGCGAATGCTGCGGCGCGCGGCCGGATGTCGGCTTTGTTGCAGCACTTATGCAACACAATTGCGTCGTGCGTTTGGCCTTACCCGATACCATTAGATTGGTCACATCGCCTTTTCTAGCGTCGCCCCAAGTGTTTCGCGAGATCGTGCAGGGGACTTGCACGAGGGGCTTGGCGAACAATCGAAAAGGGGAATTTCATGCCGCGTATCGCGACGAATGTGGGCCGACTCAAATCCGCGCTCTTCCTGACGGCAGCTTCCGGTGCGCTGCTCGCCGTTTCGACTCCCGTCGGTGCCGCCGAGCAAATCGAGACGGTCGTGGTGACCGGCACGCTGATTCCGACGCCGAATGCCACGTCCAACAGCCCGATCCAGACGGTCAGCTCCGAAGCGATCGACCTGTCGGGCCACCCGAACG